>JAPKDL010000121.1 GCA_028822585.1 Alphaproteobacteria bacterium
ATAGCCCATCGCTTTCAGGGCGTATTGCGTTGCGGTGCCGTCCTGGCCTGCGCGGGCGACATGCGGTCTACCGCGCGCGGTAGACCGCGAAATGAAACAAAAACAGAAACAATAGACCCTGGAATAATCCCAACACGCTATTCACGGTGGGGTTGGGAATAGCAATGCTGAGAACGCTGAAGCCTATGAGGACCGGCACCAGCGCCAAGAGCGCGATGAGAAAGCCAAAAAATAATTCCTTGCCGGTGCCCCTGTATTCAAAACCTTCGCCCTAAAAATGAAGATGGCTCCAAATATAATTGCGAATGCTGATTTTGCCCCAAAACCGGTAAAATCCCACGGTAACCATGTTTAGAAAAATGTTGAGGATGACGATTTTCGCTAACAGTTTGGCCATCCCGTAATATTCGGCCTTTACCGCTCTAAAACTTGCGCCCTCGGTTTGCCCTGAAATTGGTTCGGGTGACGCCGACTCAAGCATGTCGGAATTTTGCGCCTCGGGGGCTTCAGGATTCGGCGAATCGTGTTCGCCATCCGGGTTAAATATAGCGTTTCGCAGTTCAGAACCCGATTGCAGTGGCGGTGTGTCGTCAGTCATGCCACCCTCCTTGCGACCATATCGAAGGCTAATAGTGAACTGCGTTGCGCCCGTTAGTCAAACGGCGCGCCTCGCGAAAGGTTAACCTTGGCTGGCCTTTTGGTATTTTAGATTTTATAAATTGTTATTCTGAGGTTGGTTTTGGCTGGTGTTTTACCACTGATTGCGGAAACCAAGGTCTGTGGACGCGGAAACATAATAGCTTACTGGTGGACGAATAAAGCGCTCGACGGCGCTTCAAACGTTGGCTCGCCGGGTTGGAGGAATAATAGTGGCCGATAACGACGAAGAAGAAATACAGGAGGCGGAACCCGTAGCGGAGCCAAAATCGCGTGCCCGAAACTGGATTCGATACGTAATCGTCTCGGTTATTCTGGTGGTCGGTGGTGTTTGGGGGGCAAAGGAAATCCAGCAGCGCTTCACCCATGTTTATGAATATGACGCCCGTATCGCCGGCAGCCTGATTACTGTCAGCAGCCGCGTCGCGGGATGGGTGACCAAGATTAATGTCGCTGAAGGTGACGAAGTCGCCAAAGGCCAGGTGGTGTTCGCCATCGACTCGCGAAATTCCGAGCTTTTTGTGGATCAACTGGTCGCGCAAATTCAAGGCGTCGACGCTGAACGCCAACGTCTGCGTGCTGAAAAAGACCTCGTCGACAAAAAAACTGCGGGCCGCTATCGGACTCAAAAATCGGAACTAAGCGCCGCCCAGGCGGCTGTGAAGTCACTGGAGCCGCAACTGGCACTCGCCCGCTCGGAACAGAAACGCGTCAAATCCTTGTATCAAAAGAAAATTGTCTCTCGTAAAAGCCGGGACCAGGCTCTGGCGCGGATGCAACAACTTGCCGGTGAATACGAAACGGCGACCGCTGAAGTGCAATCCGCACGCGACAAACTTCTGGAAGCCGAGGCTGACCGCATTCAGTTGAACGTGTTGGACGGCGAAATTGCCAAACTATCCCATGAAGAAGGCGTGTTGCGGTCCCGTCTGGCGCAGCAAAAAATGGATTTAGCGGACCGAAGTATTCGCGGGCCGGTCAATGGCGTTATCGACAAGGTCTTCGTTGACACCGGCGAATACGTGTCGCCCGGTCAACGGCTGGCGCTGACCCATGACCCCCATTCAATTTGGATTGAAGCGAACGTCAAAGAAACTGAAATCCGCAAGCTCAAAATAGGGCAGGTGGTTGATGTCGGCGTGGACGCCTATCCCGATCAAATATTTTCGGGCCGCGTCATCACGATTGGCAACACGACGACAGCGGAATTCGCGCTATTGCCTAGCCCCAATCCCAGTGGCAACTTCACAAAAATTACGCAACGACTGCCCGTGCGTATTGCAATTGATCAAAAAGAACGGCTTCTTCGACCCGGCATGATGGTCGAGGTCAATATTGATATCCGATAGCAAGGATAGAAATTTTTACCCGAAGAAATCTGATCCCTCGCTAACCTGTAAGCCTACATGTAACCCGACTTATGGGCCAAATCGTGGATGAAGCCCCTCCGCCCATTGCGGCGCTGGCCCTGAACCGCCGGTCCGCCGGCTCCTCCGCCGTTAGCGCGCGAGACCGCCGGTGACCAGCGACAGCATCGAAACGCTATCGGCGCGTTATGGCCCGTATTACAAGTGGATTCTGACGACCACTGGCATGATGGCGGCGATGACGATGATCCTGACATCGACGATGGTGAATGTCGCGGTGCCGTCGATCATGGGCGCGTATGGCGTTGGTCAGGATCAGGCGCAATGGATGTCCACCGCGTTTCTGGCCACCATGACCGCCAGCCAATTGCTGGGAGCGTGGACGATTGCCGCCGTTGGCCCGCGCGCGGGTTATCTCGGCGCCGTCGTGTTGTTCACGATTGGCTCGTTGATGGGTGCGGCGGCGCCCAATATCGATGTTCTAATCGTGTCGCGGATCGTGCAGGGGTTTGCTGCCGGCGTTGTTCAGCCGATGGCCATGGTGACGATCTTTCGCGTCTTCCCGACTGAACAGCGCGGTCTGGCGCTCAGCGTCTATGGTATGGGTATTATGATTGCGCCAATCCTGGGGCCTGTTGTTGGCGGCATGGCGATTGACACCTGGAGCTGGCGCCATTTGTTTCTGGTGCCCTTGCCGATCGCCGGGCTTTCATTCGTGTTAGGGGCGGTGTTCATGCCGACCCGGGATCCGGACATCAAACGATTGCGTTTCGATTGGGTGGGATATGCGTTGGTCGTTGGTACAATTATCGGCGTGATGACGTTTATTGCGAACGGGCAACGCGATGGATGGACGTCGTCGGCGTCGATGATGCGGGGCCTCATTGGGCTCGTCTGTGGGGTGAGCTTTGTCTTTTCACAGTTGCGGTCCGACTCGCCAATTTTGGATTGCACGCTTTTCAAAAATCCGCAATTCGTGGCGGCGGCGGTGCTGGGGTTTGTTTTCGGTGCGGGTAATTTCGGGTCGACCTATATTATCCCGGTTTTCGTCCAAAGCGTTCAGAACTTTACGCCGACCGCTGCTGGAATGGTGACGGTGCCCGCAGGCATGGTTCTGATGGTCATGTTTCCCATCGCAGGCCGTTTGGTTGATACATTCCCCGTTCGATATTTGGCAATTTTCGGCTTGCTGGTGTTCGCGTTTGGCGCGATGTTACTGCACTCCACTGACGTTAATACCGCCTATTGGACGTTGGCGTATTATGTCGTGATTGGACGTGTCGGAATGAGCGTTATGATGCCTGCAATCAACGTCACGGCGTTGAAATCGGTGACGCCGGAGCAGCTTAACCAGGGATCCGGCGCGATTAATTTCATCCGTCTGATGGGTGGCGCGGTTGGGGTGAACGGGCTGGTCGCGTTCATGGAGCGGCGCGCCGAATTTCACGGCGCTTCTTACACCGCGACGCAAACGCCGGAAAACAGTTCAAGCCGGGCGTTGTTGGAACAGGTTGCGGATATATTGCACGCGGTCGGCGTGCCCGATGCTATCGTGCAGCCCGGCGCGCTGCATTATCTGAGCCGTGTCGTCGAGGCCCAGGCGAACACGATGGGGTTCAAGGATGGCTTTATGCTGCTAACTGTTGTCTTCATTTTGGCGCTGGTTCCCGCATGGACGATGGGCCGCGTCAAGTCGCCGCCTTCCATAAATAAGAAAAAATAATGGCTGCATCTTCCACAAAAAACGCGACTGAAAATTCTATCGAGGAAATGTTCGAGCGGTTCGGGCCGAACTATCGATATTACGTCACCTTTGCAGGCATGTTGGGCGTTATGTCTATGGTGTTGTCGGTCACCATCGTCAATGTCGCCGTGCCCAGCGTCATGGGTGCCTATGGCATTGGGCAGGATAAGGCGCAATGGATGATGACGGCGTTCATCGCCACCATGACTGTCAGCCAGTTGTTGAATACCTGGATGACCGAAGCGTTCGGCCAGCGTCTCGCTTTTGTCATCATCATTTGCGTATTTTTGCTGGGCACGGCGGTTTGTGCGATTAGCCCAAACTTTGACTTCATCATCATGGGCCGCATCATGCAGGGGTTTTCCGCGGGTGTCAGTCAGCCGCTGGTGATGGTAACCTTGTTTCAGGTGTTTCCCGCCAATCGCCGCGCCTTTGCGATGGGGCTGTACGGCATGACGATCATGTTGGCGCCAGGGTTAGGGCCCGCTATTGGCGGCATCGCCATCGACGCGTTCAGCTGGCGGCATATTTTTTACATACCTGTTCCGCTGTGCCTGATTGCGCTGGTGTTGGGGATGATCTTCATGCCGGGTGGATTCCGGCCTCGCAAATTACCGCCGTTTGATTGGTCCGGGCTTATCCTTTTATGCATTGCCCTGGTGTTTCTTTTGACGACGCTGGCGAATGGGCAACAATATGGCTGGGTGTCGGATGAATTATTCATTCGCCTAGGCATTGGGCTCAGCGCCGCCATCGGATTTGGTTGGCTGCAGCTTCATTCTAAAAAGCCGTTGTTTGAAGTTAGGCTTTTGAAATATCCCGCCTTCGCCGCCGCCACCAGCGTCGCGTTTGTGTTTGGGTTTGGCAACATGGCGTCGAGCTACGCGATCCCTGTCTTTGTGCAAACGGTTCAAGGGTATTCCGCGACGGCGGCGGGAATGGCGTTGGTCCCAGCGGGCGTTTTGTTGATGGTGATGTTTCCCATATCAGGCCGCGTCGCTGACCATGTGCCAGCCCACATTCCGATCATGCTCGGGTTGTTATTCTTTGCCACAGGCGCGATCCTGATGGCGGGTGCCGATGTCAACACGACGTTCTGGTCCGTGGCGATCTTCACCATGATCGGGCGGTTTGGTATGGCCCTGATCATGCCGCCGCTGGTGTCTTCGGCGCTGAAAACCTTGTCGCCCGAAGACCTAAGCCGTGGTTCTGGGGCGTTGAATTTTATCAGACAGTTGGGCGGGTCCTGTGGTATTAACATCCTCGTTATTTGGATGGAGCAGCGCACACAGCTATACAATGATGTTTTGACCGCGACCCAGACGCCGGCGAACGCGGCCAGCGGCGAATGGATTGCGCGGGTTCGGGAATTACTGAACGCCAGCGGTGTTCCGGAGGCATTACATCATTCAGGCGCGTTGCATTATCTGGGTAGTGTGGTGGAGGCGCAAGCGGGTACACTGGGGTTTCAGGATGGTTTTGTATTCATCGCGGCAGTTTTCATTTGCGCATTGATCCCAACGTGGATATTGAAAAGAGCAAGGTAGGCGAACTATGTTTAAAAGAATTCTTTTGGCGTATGACGGTAGCCCGGAATATCGCTCTGGGTTGCGTCAAGGCGCGGATTTGGCGCAATTTGTTGGCTCGGAAGTTCATTTGTTGGCGATCATTACGCCCTCAACCAGCTTGCCCATCGCGGGCGGGGTGAATCCGTCCGATCTGGTTGACGAAGAACAAAAGGAAATTCAGGCCATCCTCAAAGAAGGGGTGGCGCGCCTGCAAAAGCGCGGCATTAAAGCTGAAGGCCGCGTTGGGTTTCGCGACCCGGTAGATGAAATTGCCGCGACGGCGCGGGATATTAACGCTGATTTGATCGTTGTGGGTCATCGGCGGCGCGGCGCGTTTCAAAGTTGGTGGCGTAAATCAATGTCCAAATCGTTGTTGTCGGTTGCGCCCTGTAGCGTGTTGGTGTCGCATCTGCCCGGCGTAGTCGACGACGACTAAAACCAAATTTAAGTTACCTACCTAAAATTTACCCAGCCTAAATTCAAGAGGACCACCCGAATGACAAGCAAGCTCTTCGAGCCCATTACGATGCGTGGCATCACCCTGCCCAACCGCATTGTTCTGTCGCCCATGTGTCAATACAGCGCGTGCGAAGGCAACGCGACGGACTGGCATATGATGCATTTGGGCGGTTATGCGCTCTCGGGGTTGGGGCTGGCCATCACGGAAGCCGCCGCGGTTGAGCCGCGCGGCCGTATCACACAGGATTGTGTCGGCCTGTATTCGGACGACAACGAAGAAGCGTTGCGCCATGTGGTCGCGTTTTGCCACCGCCACGGCGGCGCGCCGATGGGCATTCAGCTCGCCCATGCAGGCCGCAAAGCGTCCGCGTTCCGGCCCGGAGAAGGCAGAGGCCCTCGCCCTGCCGGTGATCGCGCGTGGCAAACCGTTGCCGCATCGACCCTACCGGCGGATGACGGTTGGCCGTCGCCAACAATGTTGGACGAAGAAGGTATGGCCGAGGTGAAACAAGCCTTTGTCGCCGCCGCCATCCGCGCCGCGCGCATTGGATTTGACGTGATTGAACTGCACGCCGCACACGGGTATTTGTTGCACACTTTTCTGTCGCCGTTGTCCAATACGCGCAGTGATAACTATGGCGGTAGCCTGGAAAACCGTTTGCGGTTTCCTTTGGAAGTCTTCGATGCTGTGCGGGCGGTTTTTCCCGAGGACAAGCCCATTGGCGTCCGATTGTCCGCGTCAGATTGGGCCGAAGGTGGTTGGGATATTGACGGATCGGTTGCGCTGTCTGCCGCGTTGAAGGAACGCGGGTGCGACTATATTTGCGCATCAAGCGGCGGGCTTGTGTCTTATCAGAAAATTGCGCTGAAGCCTGGATACCAGGTACCCTTCGCCGCTGAAATCCGCAAGCAAACGGGTATCGTGACCATGGCGGTTGGGTTGGTCACCGACCCGGTCCACGCGGAATCGATTGTCGCGGATGGTGACGCTGACATGGTCGCGTTGGCGCGTGGATTGCTCTACAATCCGCGCTGGGCGTGGCATGCTTCCGATGTTTTAAATGTCGAGCGGCCCTACATTCCCGAACAATATTTCCGGGGACAGCCAGAACGAACGTAACGTTTTATCGTTGTGAGGCGGCGATTCGAAGCAGCGCATGACTGACTGGGTCTTCCAATAATGCGGTCAGTCCAAAATGGGATGGTTCTGGCCAGTCGCCGAAGTCAAACCAGTCAAAGGCCTGGGTTTCCCAGTTGATGTTTGGCGTGAATTCTTGTGGCACCACGGCCAGAAAATTGTGGTATTCGAACCCCGATTCATGCCGAAAAACAAATAGCGGCGTCAAATCCACGGGTTCGTGATATCCGGCTTCCTCGCTGACTTCACGGCGCACCGCGTCAATCGGCGTCTCCCCCGCATCGACAGCGCCGCCCCAGGTGCCCCAGGTGTTCGGTTGCTGACAATGTTCCGACCGGTGGGGAATGAGTATGCGACCGGTTTTATTTGCAAGAAAAAGGCATCCCGCCGCCGCGCGGCCCCAAAAGCCGGTTTCCTGTAACGCTCGTTTGTGTTCTTCCGTACTCAAAATACCGCCGCGCCGCGCGCGTCCCCAAATGCTGCAATCCAAAAAGCATACTCCGGCCCGCGCCGGATCAACAAGGGGCTGTCAACGTCCAGCACCTTGCGTTCCTGCAGTTCGCCCCAGCTCGAAACGTAATGGTCCAGTGTTTTAAGGGACTCGATAATTTCGTGCGCCGCAAGCGTTATACCTTCGACATCACGCAACCAGCTTGCCATCGATTCATGTTGTGAGACATTCAACAAATCTTGCCTCCATTTCGATCTGACCGCTAGTTTAAATAGCCTTTGCGATTCGAGCCAGCGTTGCGGACAAGATAGTTTTCGGGTAAGCGGAGGGCGCGAAATTTTCTAATATGGTGGAATTAAACATGTTCAAAACACTTGACGATATTAACGTTAAGGGCAAACGCGTGCTCCTGCGGGGCGATTTGAATGTGCCAATGCGCGAGGGTCGCATCAGCGATGCCACCCGGATTGACCGGTTGCTCCCGACGATCACGGAACTCGCGAATTCGGGCGCGAAAGTTGTTATTATATCGCATTTTGGTCGGCCCGATGGCAAAATTGCTGCCGAGATGTCGTTGCGTCCGATATGCGGGGCGCTGCAGGCCGCCTTGGGGTCGCGCAAAGTCGTGTTTGCCGAAGATTGTATTGGCGAACCCGCCCGTGATGTTATTGACAGCCTGGCGCCGGGCGATGTCGCTCTCCTGGAAAACCTACGGTTCCATCCGGGCGAGGAAGCGAATGAATCCGGATTTGCGCAGGCGCTGGCCGCGCTTGGGGATATTTATGTGAATGACGCGTTTTCCGCCGCCCACCGTGCGCACGCGTCAACGGCGGCGCTGGTGGCGTTACTGCCATCGGCGGCGGGACGCAACATGCAAGCGGAGTTGGAGGCGTTGTCGGCGGCGCTTGAGAATCCTCAACGGCCAGTGGCGGCGGTAGTTGGCGGTGCCAAAGTGTCCAGCAAGCTCGATGTTCTGGGCCACCTGGTCGACAAGGTCGATGTGCTGGTGATCGGTGGGGGGATGGCCAACACGTTTCTGTTCTCCCAGGGCCATGAAGTCGGTGCAAGCTTGTGTGAAAAAGATTTGGCCGAAACGGCGCGGACGATCCTCGTTAAAGCGGACGCTGCGGGATGCGATGTCGTTCTGCCGATTGATGTTGTCGTGGCGCGTGAATTCAAGGAAGGCGCAGTGGCGACCATTGTTTCCGCTCACGCGGCGCCGGACGATCAAATGATCCTGGATTTTGGTCCCGAAAGCATCGCTGTCATTGAGGCGCGTCTGAAAGATTGTCGGACCTTGGTTTGGAATGGTCCGCTCGGTGCCTTTGAAACACCGCCGTTTGACGTCGCCACAGTTGCGGTCGCCAAGGCGGCGGCGGCGTTGAGTGCGAAAGGAAACCTAACGTCCGTCGCTGGGGGTGGGGATACGGTGGCCGCCTTGGCGCATGCGGGCGCGTCGGCGGATTTCACCTATATATCAACAGCTGGCGGCGCGTTTCTGGAATGGCTGGAGGGCAAGACGCTACCGGGCGTCGCCGCGTTAAGCGCTTAAAGTTGGCAGAAGGTGCGGATGCAAGTTCGTGAAGC
>JAPKDL010000259.1 GCA_028822585.1 Alphaproteobacteria bacterium
GCGTCGGGATTGAACCCGAAGCCGCCTTCAATGACCCCTCGGCGCGTCAACTTCAGTTCGGGACCAACATTCCCGAATTGTCGATCATCCGCGTCCGTAGCTTCGATGTGGCGACCTTCGTCGCCTTTGGCGCGGCGCATTTGGGCGTTGCAGGAAATGACGTTCTGATGGAATTTGACTACTCGGAAAATTACGCCCCGGTGGACTTGAAAATTGGTGCCTGTCGCCTTTCCATCGCCGAACCGCGCGACATGGTAGAAAACGACGACCCAGACCGCTGGAGCCATATTCGCGTGGCCACAAAATACCCCGTGATCACGCGCAAATATTTCGCCGCTAAGGGCGTCCAAGCCGAATGCATCAAACTCAACGGTGCCATGGAACTGGCGCCTGGCCTTGGGCTATGCCGCCGCATTGTCGATCTGGTGTCATCCGGTCAAACATTGAAAGACAATGGATTAATCGAAATCGAAAAGATCGCCGACATCACTAGCCGTCTGATTGTCAATAGAGCAGCCCTGAAAACGCGTCCGGTACAGTTGCAAGATTGGGTTGACCGGTTTCAAGAGGTCGCCGATGCCGCTTAGGCTTGACGCGCGCGACGCCGGCTTCGAAGCGTCCTTTCAATCCTTCCTGAGCGCCAAACGTGAAGCAGGTGCCGATGTCGGGTCGGTCGTTGCAGAAATATTAGACGCCGTCCGAACACGCGGCGATGATGCGCTGTTCGAATACACCACACGTTTTGACAACGTCACTCTGACAGCCGAGACCGTGCGGTTTCAATCGAACGAAATCGCTGACGCCGAATTAAATTGCGATGCGGACGCGCTCACTGCCCTACGTGTCGCCGCAACGCGGATTAAAAATTTCCATCGTCGTCTGTTACCCACTAATTTGAACTATAAAGATGACGATGGCGTCCGACTGGGTGCCAGATGGACCGCCGTTGAATCCGCAGGCCTCTATGTCCCCGGCGGAACAGCCGCCTATCCCAGTTCCGTCCTGATGAACGCTATTCCTGCAAAGGTCGCAGGCGTCCCACGAATCGCAATGGTCGTACCTACCCCCGGAGGGGACATCAATTCATTGGTCCTGGCCGCTGCAAAATTATCAGGCATCACCGAAATTTATAAAATCGGCGGCGCGCAAGCGGTCGCCGCCCTCGCCTATGGCACACAATCCGTTCAACCCGTCGCCAAGATCACCGGTCCCGGCAACGCCTATGTCGCCGCCGCAAAACGGCAGGTCTTTGGAACCGTCGGCATCGATATGATCGCCGGACCGTCCGAGATACTGGTCCTGGCAGACAGCGCCAACGACCCGGCTTGGATCGCCGCCGACCTACTGTCACAGGCCGAACACGATGTATCAGCGCAATCCATCCTTATTACCGATGACAGCGCCTTTGCAGACTCGGTCACCGCCGCCATCGACGTACAACTCCAAAAATTGGACCGCAGCGCTATAGCTGCGGAAAGTTGGCGCGTGCATGGCGCGGTCTTCACTGTGCCCAATTTGGCTTCCGCCGTGACGTTGATTGACCGAATTGCCCCAGAACATTTGGAGCTCGCTATCGAAAGTCCGGATGCCTTGGCGGCATCCATCCGCAATGCAGGCGCAATTTTCCTCGGCCGCCATACGCCCGAAGCCATTGGCGATTATGTCGCAGGGCCAAATCACGTATTACCAA
>JAPKDL010000260.1 GCA_028822585.1 Alphaproteobacteria bacterium
ACCGGGCAGAAGTTTTCAGTCGTATGCGAAACATTTACACAAACTCAGGGATTGATACGCGTTATTCTTGCGTGGATCTCGATTGGTACGAACGCGACCATAGTTGGCCTGAACGCAACGACCTTTATGTAGAAAACGCCGTGACTCTTTTACGCCAATCGACGCTATCATGCCTCACTCAAGCTGGATTAACGCCTGCCGATGTCGATGGATTAGTGACGGTGTCGACAACTGGAGTCGCCACACCAAGCTTGGACGCGCTGTTGATGAAGGAATTACCGTTTCGCAGTGATATGCAACGATTACCCATATTTGGATTGGGATGCGCTGGCGGCGTCCTTGGATTGTCGCGCGCAGCAATGCTCGCCAAAGCGCAGCCAGGGTCACGATGGCTCGTGTTGGTGGTTGAATTGTGTGGTTTAACGTTTCGCAATCAAGACAAATCCAAAAGCAATATCGTCGCGACGGCCTTATTCGGTGACGGTGCTGCGGCGGCGTTGATTTCAACCGTCGGAAAAGGACCGGCGATCGAAAGTTCCGGTGAACACACATGGCCCGATACACTTGATGTCATGGGATGGCGGTTGAAAGAGGATGGATTCGGCGTCCTGTTTCACCGTGACATCCCGAACCTGGTCCGGCGGGACATGCGTAATGCCGCGGCAGAATTTTTGGACCGAAATGGATTGTCTGTGTCCGATATCGACCATTTTGTCGTACACCCCGGCGGCGCGAAGGTGATTGATGCAATGCAAGACGCCTTTGGATCTGCACCTGCCGCATTTAACGATGCACGCAGCGTCTTGCGAGATTTTGGCAACATGTCCGCCGCGACGGTTTTGTTCGTCCTTGAGCGCACCTTAAATCGTGGCGCTTCAGGACGATTTTTAATGTCTGCGCTTGGTCCAGGCTTCACCGCCGGGTTCTTAACAATGACTCGGAACGCCACATCATGACGACAATTGCCCTGGCCATTATGGTTCTGGTGACAGCGCAACGTTTATTCGAACTGGTATTGGCGAACCGTAACACCAAACGCTTGCTCGCACACGGGGCTCAAGAAATCGGTGCGTTACATTATCCCTTGATCGTAGCGGTTCACGCGGGATGGCTAGCCACACTTTTCTATCAGGCGGCATCAGTAATCTCAATTAATTGGTGGTTACTTGGTGCATTTGGCGTGTTGCAGTGTGGCCGGGTTTGGGTATTGATGAGCTTGGGACCATATTGGACAACCCGAATTATCTCTGTGCCTAACGCCCCCTTAGTGCGGCGCGGCCCCTATCAGTGGTTTCGCCATCCAAATTACACAATCGTTTGTGGAGAAATCGCTCTGCTACCGCTTGCGTTCGGATACACAATGACCGCTATTATTTTCACCGCCATGAACGCGGCTGTTTTAATCTGGCGAATTCGCATAGAGAACAATGTGCTAACCTGTCGCGGAATAAATTAGTTCAGCGTGAATATGACACCCTGGTTATCTCGGACATGGAGCATCTAACGAAATGGTCGACAAATTCCAAACCGAATAACATTTTGCACGCTGTTTCAATTAGCAGATACAAGCCGTGCATCTCCACAGCAGGGACTCGGAGGTGCTTTGCTTTTATGACGTTCGTTTCACTTATCCAACCTGTCTTGGCGCAGGAATTGGATGAAAGGTTTTTTTCCGCTCAAGCCAC
>JAPKDL010000122.1 GCA_028822585.1 Alphaproteobacteria bacterium
ATAGCCAAGGCCTAGTCGCTCAATGGTGCCTGGCACCAAATTTTGATCACCGCATCAGCTTTTTTCGCCAATTCCTTGACCGTGGCAAGTCCACGTTGGCTTTTTAGATCAAGGGTTATGCTCTTTTTATTCGCATTGAACTCCAGAAAATAGTAAGCGTCAGTTTTACCATCTTCGGACGCTGACAAGCGCCCCGGATCGCCGCCGTTGGGATTTTTAACCTACACCACTTCGGCACCGTGCCATGCTAAGGATTCCGTGCAGGATGGCCCTGCTTTAAATTGCGTGAAATCCAAAACGCGTACGCCGTGCAGCGCGGCCAATCCATTATCCGCGAAAATCTATCCTCCCGTTATCCGGTCTGATGCCAGGCGTGGACCAACTTATCAGGGTGCACAATATGTTTTCCCAGACTTGGACTTGCCACGTATCTGGCGATTTGGTTGTATAATTTCCGTATTCAGGCCACAGAGCTGGTTGATTTTCATTAAATTAAGGACGGGCAAAATATGACACAACGGCAGCTTGGCGGTATTTCCATCGATCGGATTATTGAGTCGAACTCACCGGATTTCGACCCTTATGAATTCTTCGGCCAAACATCGGAAGCGGATTGGGCACCGCATAGGGAATGGCTCCAGCCGCGCGCCATGGACCCGGTCACGGGCAACTTGATCTTTCCCATGCAAAGCTATGTCGTTCGCACAGGGCATCACACTATTCTGGTTGATACCTGCGTGGGCAATCATAAGGACCGGCCGGGCCGGGACAACTGGCACCAGACGACAGGTACGCAGTACATGGATGGCTTGGCGGCGTTAGGCTTAAGCGTTGAAGACATTGATTACGTCATGTGCACGCATATGCACACGGATCATGTTGGCTGGAACACAAAGCTATTGGATGGCCGTTGGGTCCCGACGTTTCCAAACGCTAAATACGTATTTTCTGAAAAAGAATACGATTATTGGGAAGATTTGAATAAACGTACGCCGTTGCCGCATTTGATCGATAGCGTACTTCCCATTGTCGAGGCCGGGCGTGCCATGATGGTTAGCAATAACTTCGCGCTGGATGACGAAGTATGGTTGGCGCCGACGCCAGGGCATACTCCGGATCATTTTTCAATCCGATTGTCGTCAAACGGCTTCGACGGCGTGATGAGTGGCGATTTGATGCACTGCCCGGTGCAATGCCGCCATCCGGAATGGGTGGCGCGGCCAGATTATAAACCAGAGCAAGCCATCGAGACCCGTCGCGCCTTCATGGAAACCTATTGCGAAACCGATGTGCTCGTCTGCACAGCGCATTTTCCGTTGCCGTCTGCGGGTCATTTCGTTCGGCATGGCGACGTGTTTGATTTTGAATACGACACGGTAGATTGGTAAACGCGACTTTCACTTTTTGCGACGCGTCTCTCGGTATAAAATATAAAGACCACTGCCAATTACCAGGAACGACCCGATCAGAATGAAGGCGTCGGGCTTGTCGTCCCAAATAATGTACCCCAGTGCGACGGCCCAGAGGATGGCCGTATATTTAAACGGGGACACCACGGATGCGTCGGCGGCGCGATATGATTCGATCATCATATAATGGGCAATTCCGACAACAACCCCTGAAGTCGCAAACATGCCTAACTCTGAAAAAGATGGCGCTACCCATCCAAATGGCGCGGATAACGCGCTCACGGTGATTAGTGCAAGTGTCGACCACAACATAATGGCATTGGTTGATTCCGTTGGGCTGATTTTACGTGTGACGACGTCCCGAAATGCGCTGCACAGGGCCGCTGTTAACGGAATTAACGCCAGTATTTGGATGGCCTCAGGAGTTGGACGCAACATGATAAGCACGCCGACGAAACCAACGGTAACGGCGGTCCAGCGCCGCCAACCAACGATTTCATTCAAAATCCACGGTGCAATGGCGGTAATGAACAGCGGGCCCGCGAATAAAATTGCCGCGGCATCGGCCAGCGGCAATAAGATCATGCTAGTTGCGATTAAAGCCGTCGTTCCTATGAAAAGAACGGATCGTAACGCTATGTCTGTAGGTTTATTGACCCTTAGACTGGCGATTCCGCCGGAACGCGCTGTCATGATGGCGATGGGCAGGAGCATGAAAACGCCCCGCAGGCAGATAATCTGACCGACGGGGTAACTTTGACCCAACCATTTCGTCATGGCGTCTCCAAGCGTCAGCAAGAAGAGCGCAAGCGTCATAAGAGCGATGCCCAAGAACGGGCGGGACCCTAAAGCTGAAGGTTGGAGGGGGATCGCGGACCTGGGTTGCTGTGACATGAGCCTGCCATAACTTGATAAATGGGCAAAGGCAATGACGCGGGTCGCACCAAATTACCGGCGCGGCGGCGATTTAATGCAATTCGGCCCTTGACGCGGGTTGTTGATGTTCTTACATCACGAGCAGCACTCTCAACAGAAGAGTGCTAATATTTTCCCTTTGATTTTCACTGTGCTGACGAGGTTGGTAAATGAGCTTTAGACCACTGCATGATAGAGTCCTGCTACGGCGGGTCGAGGAAGAAGGTAAAACAGCGGGCGGGATCATCATTCCGGACACTGTTCAAGAAAAACCCAGCGAAGGTGAAATTGTTTCGGTTGGGTCTGGGACTCGCAACGAAAACGGCGATGTCACGCCGCTTGATGTTAAAGCGGGAGACCGGGTGCTGTTTGGCAAATGGTCCGGCACGGAAGTAAAGCTGGAAGGTGAGGAACTGCTCATCATGAAAGAGTCCGACATAATGGGAATCGTGGAGTAAACCACGAAGACCAGCCACCAATTAAAACCTGTTCAGGTTAATGGAGAGAAATTCGAAATGGCTGCTAAAGAAGTCAAATTTGGAACCGACGCTCGCACTAAAATGTTGCGTGGCGTCGATATCCTGGCGAACGCGGTAAAGGTTACCCTGGGGCCGAAGGGGCGGAATGTCGTCCTGGATAAGTCCTTCGGTGCCCCGCGCATCACCAAAGACGGCGTCACGGTCGCAAAGGACATCGACCTGACGGATAACTTTGAAAACATGGGCGCGCAAATGCTCCGTGAAGTTGCCTCGAAGACCAACGATGTTGCAGGTGACGGCACGACGACAGCTACTGTGCTGGCGCAAGCCATCGTTCGCGAAGGCTCGAAAGCTGTCGCGGCGGGAATGAACCCGATGGATTTGAGGCGCGGGATTGATTCGGCCGTTGGCGCGGTTGTCGCACAAATCGGCAAACGTTCGCGCAAAGTTACGACGAACGGTGAAGTGTCGCAGGTTGGCACCATTTCAGCCAATGGCGACGAAGAAATTGGCGGCATGATCGCCCGTGCGATGGAAAAAGTCGGTAATGAAGGCGTGATTACGGTTGAAGAAGCCAAATCGCTGGATAGCGAACTCGACGTCGTGGAAGGCATGCAATTCGACCGTGGCTATCTGTCACCATATTTCGTGACAAATGCCGAAAAAATGAAAGCCGAAATGGAAGACGTTTTGGTTTTGATCCATGAAACCAAGCTGTCCAGCTTGCAACCTATGTTGCCGCTGTTGGAAGCTGTTGTGCAAAGCGGCAAGCCGTTGTTGATTCTGGCCGAAGATGTCGAAGGCGAAGCGCTAGCGACATTGGTCGTGAACCGTCTCCGGGGCGGCTTGAAGGTTGCTGCAGTGAAGGCACCGGGTTTTGGCGATCGCCGGAAGGCCATGCTGGCCGACATCGCGGTTCTGACCGGTGGTCAGGTGATTTCTGAAGAGCTTGGCATCAAGCTCGAAAATGTTACGCTCGACATGCTTGGCAAGGCCAAGCGGGTCGATATCGACAAGGAAAACACCACCATCGTTGATGGCGCGGGCAAAAAAGCTGAAATCAAATCACGGGTTGATCAAATTCGTGCGCAGATTGAAGAAACCACGTCGGAATACGACAAGGAAAAACTGCAGGAACGTTTGGCGAAACTTGCCGGCGGTGTTGCGATTATCCGGGTTGGCGGTGCCACCGAAACCGAAGTCAAGGAACGCAAGGATCGTGTTGAAGACGCGATGAACGCGACCCGTGCGGCGGTTGAAGAAGGCATTGTGCCAGGCGGCGGCATCGCGCTGCTGCACGCGACCAAAGCGTTAGACAAAGTCACCGTTGAAAATGACGACCAGCGTGTTGGGGTCAGCATTGTGCGTCGCGCGATTGAAGCGCCATTGCGTCAGATCGTTGAAAACTCCGGTTTTGATGGCGCTGTTGTTGCGGGTAAATTACTTGAGCAAAATGATCATAATTTCGGGTATGATGCTCAAACGGGTAAATACTGCAACCTTGTAGATGCGGGCGTTATTGACCCGGCCAAGGTCGTGCGTGTCGCCTTGCAAGACGCGGCGTCCATTGCCGGCTTAATGATCACGACCGAAGCCATGGTCGCTGATTTGCCTGAAAAGGCAGTTGCTGATTCTGGTATGGATGATATGGATTACTAAAACACACCTCATCTCGATGGGATGTTTGGCGGGGCTGCGCAAATTGCGTAGCCCCGTTTTTTTGTACCTTTGGCATGGAGCAGACGACACGGTTTTATCAAGCTTCGACGTCCGCACTTTTTGGCCTAATTCAAGAAATACCACAAACAGAGAAAATCCCTTTTTATCCCCGCTCTCCTTACGCCATTGCGGAAAACCATGCTTACTGGATGACCGTAAATTACCGCGAATCATACTAAATGTATGCTTGCAATGGCATTTAATTAACCGTGAATCGCCAAGGCGTGGGAAAACTTTTGTTACGCGTAAAATAACACGTGCGCTTTCCAACATCTCACAAGGTTTGGGTAAATGCTTAATACTTGGCTAATATGAGTGCCCTACGTGATTGGGGGCATGCACAAGCCTACGTTAGAATGCAGTGGATGATGCTATAGCAAGATGAACCAGACGATTTTGTCATTGCTGCTGAAAAAAAATATTTCAGTTAGAGAATTTGTTTGTTTATCAGCTAGTACCTTGGGATAAATATTGAGTTTAGTGGAGAAGGCATTAATGAAATCGGAACTATTACAGATATTGATGGAGGTGATGCTGCATCACTAAATGTTGGAGATATCATTGTGAAAGTCGACCCAGGATATTTCCGGCCCACAGAAGTAGAAACCCTATTAGGAGAGCCCACGAAAGCAAAAGGTATACTTGCCTGGACCCCTGAAATTTCAGTAGAAGAAATGTGCGCTGAGATAGTAGAAAGTGATTTAAATGTAGCAAAGCGTCGCGCCTTTTTAAAATCTCATGGTCACAACAAAAATATCCCTATGGAACACTAAAGGTGGTATGAAAAAGAATTTTTGTTGCGGGTCATTGTGGAATGGTTGAATCCCTTTTATCGCGCACAAGTCCGGATAGGAGTTCGACGTGATGGAAGCTCGGGCGCGGTTGGGAATATTGGCGTTAGAGACCCAATTCCCTCGCATTCCCGGCGATGTTGGGAATATGGAGACGTGGCCGTTTCCGGTTCTGTACCACGTCGTCACCGGAGCGTCGCCACGCCGCGTTGTTACGCAAAACTCCGAAGGTCTTCTAGATGAATTCAAGCAGGCTGCTGCAGGCTTAATCGCCCAAGGTGCCGATGGTATTGCCACGACTTGCGGCTTTCTCTCGTTGTTTCAAACCGATCTGGCCAACCACGTCAATGCACCGGTGGCTACGTCGAGCCTCATGCAGGCACCCTTTGTGCAAAACCTATTGCCGGCCCGGCGCAGGGTTGGAATTTTGACTGTCAATTCAAAGGCGTTGACGCGAGCGCATCTGGAAGCGGTCGGTGTAGATCCGGAAACCCCCATACAAGGCACAGAAGGAGGGCGGGAATTAAGCCGCGTCCTCATCGGTGACGAACCGACGCTGGACGTCGATAAAGCGCGGCAAGACATGCTCGACGCCGGGGACGCCCTTCTGGCGGCGCATGAAAACATCGGCGCTATTGTGTTGGAATGCACAAATATGGGCCCCTATGCCGGTGTTTTGGCCGAACATACCGGTTTACCTGTGTTCGATGTAGTGTCGTTTCTAACGTGGTTTCACGCTGGGTTGGCACCGCGCCGTTTTTCATAAGACCTCGAATTTGATTGTCGCAATCAAGAATGTAACGCTGTCCCTTCGGAAACATATCAAGAGGGGAGGCTTGGGATGGCTGATTATGACGTGCGCGCCATTGACGGGGTGGTCAATATATTTAACGCGGCGGCGTTGGCGCATCGACCGGTTTGGCGCGATCAGTTTCTTGCTGAACAGATGCGGGTCGATGAAAATACGACCAAGGGTGTTGAAGTCGACGAAATGCTGCGGCGAATGGATTCCGCTGGAATCGAACGCGGTTTCCTAATCGCGGCCAAATGTGGGCCGCTGGGGCATCCGGCATGCTTTCATATGCCGATGGAGGTGGTCAACGATGCCATTAAACAACACCCTGATCGATTCTTTGGGCTGTACGGAGTTGATCCCACTCAAGGCATGAAAGCAGTCTATGAATTACAGCACGCGGTGGAGGATTTGGGCTATATCGGTGCCCATGGGTATCCGCACTGGTTCGAATTGCCGCTGGATCACGCGCGCTGGTATCCAATTTACACTAAATGCTGTGAACTCGACGTGCCTATTCAACATCAGATCGGGCAGTCCATGGTGTATTCCGCTGATTATCCCATTCGGTCGGTTGGTCAACCAATCACCATGGATGCGGTGGCGTGCGATTTTCCCGAACTGAAGCTCGTCGGCATCCATGTGGGCATTCCCTGGACCGAGGAGGCCATTGCTATGGCCTGGAAGCATAAGAACGTCTATCTGGGCTCCGATGCTCATAGTCCAAAATACTGGCCCGCCAGCTTCGTTAACTTCATCAACACCTACGGACAGGACAAGGTGATTTTCGGCACGGATTTCCCCGTGCTGGGGTTTGAACGGACCCGCGATGAAATTGAAAACCTAGGATTGCGGCCCATTCCAAAGCGAAAATTGCTGCGCGATAATATTATCAGTCTTTATAAGCTCGATCAGCGCGGTGTTTGCTGACAAACCTTGGGGGAACCTATGCGATGTCAGGTTATCGTCTGACCGATGAAAAATGACGTATGAAGGAGGCGGCGCGCTATTTTTAGCCCAATGCTCTTCGCCAACGTTTTCGCATTTCCATCGGCCGTCTGAGTCATTGATACCTCCCCATTGCCTCTTGGTTGAACTTATTTTCGCGTCGGATTGCCTTCCTTAATCCACTGCGCGATCCCTTTGGTGACGTTGTGCACATTTGTATAACCCACGCGTTCTACCAATGCATTGGCGATTTCAGCGGACCGTTCGCCATCTTGACAAATTAGGATGATGTCTTCGTCAAAACGCGCCTGCTTTTGGAGCGCCTTGGGGAAGGTCCGCACAAATTTTTCGTGCTTGTCGAACGCGGTTAACAACACGCTTCCGTTGATAAGCCCGCTCTTCGCCCATTCGTCCGGACGCCGCAAATCAATGAGCTTGGTGCCTTTGGAGAGAAGTAATTTCAACGCTGGAATGTCGATATTGGCGTAACTGGGAGGAGTGACGGCGAGCAATTCAATTTCGAATTTGAGTGTTGCTCCAGGTGGTATGTCCCCGCCCGCACCGCGTTGACCATAGCCGAGGTGGGGTGGAATCGTTAGTTCGCGTTTGCCACCGACCTTCATGCCTTCGACGCCTTGATCCCAACCCCGAATTACCTGGCGCGCGCCCAAGGTGAACTCGAACGGATCGTTACGGTCGCGGCTCGAATCGAATTTGGCACCGTCTATAAGCCAGCCCGTGTAATGAACCTGGACGATGGAATGCCGTGTGGCGACTGCGCCTGCGCCTTCTGTAACGTTCTTGATTTCGAGTTTTCCCTTGGCCGCGGCGATGACGGTGTTGGCGAATGGATGCAGGGTGAAAATTAACCCAAGGATCAACACGCAGACTTTATGTTTAAGATTTTGCGTCATGTACTTTTCCAATGTTTGCATCAAGGCGTGAATTTTAAATTCTTGAGGATATTCATAAATAATTGTCTGCAGGAAGGCACTTTATTTTCAATCGCGTTGAACGCTATATTCTTATCGGTGCATTTAGCGGAAACAACGTCCCTGTCGGGGAAACGTATTGAGGTAGGGATCCAAGTTTCGCAACGTCTTGGGTTAAGGATATGTAAAAGAAACTATTGAGTCGGGTCTTGGGGATTGAGACTGTGCGGTTTTTACCAATCCCTTGATGTCTAAGGTCAGTAGCATGGGCATCGTGATATGGACTGTAATGTAATGCTCTATTCATATAGGGACTTTGTGAAGGCGGTCATCAAGGGGAAGCTGAGAATGCCGCCTAGCCTAGGTAATTCGTGCGCGTCTTCGTAAAAGGTGCAGATGTGTTTCTTAAGATTTTCATCATCTTTTATGATGAGATTGAGGGCCCGTTCTAATTTAATCAATAATTCTGTCACCTGCGATTCGAAATTTTCGGCGAAGCTTTCTATTTCCTTCTCAGCTTCCGCTCGGCGCTAATTTCGTTGGCCCCTGTGCCACCAGATAGATTTTTCCTTTAGATAATTTTTCATTCAGAAAAAAACAAACGTGTCCCTCTTGCAGGTCAAGCGCTGAGGGGTCGCGGGGAGAGTCAAAAATGTCTGTGTCTTCCGTTTTTATAACACGCCGGTCGGGGTTGACGCTTCCAATTTGTTGCCGTCGGCGATCCGGCCCAAAATAACTTTGTGTCACGACGAATTAGCGTGGGGCGTCAATCACTTTAGTGAAC
>JAPKDL010000261.1 GCA_028822585.1 Alphaproteobacteria bacterium
CAAATCCAAACTATGCTCAGATACGGCAATCACCGGCGTCACCTCAAAGCGCCCCGCCATCGACAGAAGTCGCCCAAGGACAGTGTTCTGCGCAAACGATACCGGGGACTGTGGATCGGGATTTGGGGGCTAAACTTGCAATCGGTACACGGACCAGTGCCAAATACGCTTGATGGAACGCTACCTGCTCAGAGAAAAGATAATGCGCCTTACCAGAATGCTGTTCATGGCAGCGGTGATGGTAGCCTGCACCGTACAGTCTCTGCCCGCCTGGGCGCAGTCGGCTGAGCTAGTCAACGCGAGTGGAGGGGAGGTTGCATGGGTAGGGAGTTTCCGAAACAATGCGGTGTATATTTTGCAGTGCTGATTGGGAGTGGACCAAAATGGATTTCGGTGTTTTCAATTTATTGCAGCAGCGAGATAAGAGTAAAATTTCTCGGACCATTATTGATGAAACCATTGCGCAAACCAAACTCGCGGAAAAATTGGGGTTCGCCCACGCCTGGTTTGCTGAACATCATTTTTCCAATTACAGCCTGTGCCCATCGCCACTGACCATGGCGGCCTATGCGGCGGGGGTGACTGAAAACATTCGGCTGGGGTCGGCGGTCATCGTGCCGCCGCTGCACATGCCCGCGCGCCTGATCGCGGAAATCGCCATGGTTGATTCGCTGAGCAATGGTCGGCTGGATGTAGGCGTCGGTAGTGGATATCAGACCTATGAGTTCGAACGCTTCGGCGTCGATATCGATGATCGCAAGGCCATGACCAACGAAATGTTGGATATGATAGAACTGGGGTTATCCAATCCGAACTTTTCTTATGACGGCGAGTTCTACACGCAACCAGCCACAGCGATTAATGTGCGCCCGGTGCAGCAACCCTATCCGCCGATTTGGAACGCTAGCAAGGACGCGGAAAGTGTCGGGCGGGCGGCGCGCAAAGGCTATAATCAATTCTTTTCGTCGCGCTTCGCCAGCCTGGAAGAACTCGTGCCGGTGCGCAAATTCATGGACGAAACATTTCTGGCGAATGGACGCGATCCGGACACTATGCGTCTCGGCTTGTTGTCGTATTGCTGCATCAACGACGACCCGTCTGTCATCGGCGACTACATCGAAAATTGCCGGTTCCAGCAGCGCATCGCGCGCAGCTTGCGGGAACGCCGGGAAAACATGGAAGACGACTATTGGGTCGAGGAAGCGCCGTTCGACGCCGAACCAACGTTGGAAGAGGCGGCGGGGCATGTGTTGGCGGGCAATGTCGAGACGGTGACGGAACGTGCGGTCGCTATCATCAAGGAAGTACGACCGTCGCATATGACCTTTTATTTCCAGGTCGGCGGGGTGGCGCATGAAGTCGCCGCGCATTCAATGGAACGTTGGGTTGGCGAGGTGATGCCAAGTATCGAAAAGGCGATGGGGATTCCCATAAACGCGATTAACGTGCCCAAGCCGCTTCTGAATGCGGCAGACTGACTAAATTATAAACCGGAGAGTTAATTATGGATTGTAGAATGGCCGGTCGTACGGCCATCGTGACCGGCAGTTGCATGGGATTGGGCTTTGCCATGGCGAAGGAATTTGCAAATTAACCTTCTTGCTACTGGCAATTAGTACTCACGCCTTAGCTATTTCCTGAACTGTAACAATTTAGAGGCA
>JAPKDL010000262.1 GCA_028822585.1 Alphaproteobacteria bacterium
GTTTTCAGAAATACTTTTTGGACAGTATTTTGGTACTCTCAGCTTTGGAAAATATGTCTAATACGCCAGTGATATTAAGAGCGGTGGTGAACATCTTCTGCAATTGATTAACTATCTCTTAGGTTTATCAACAATCAAAACTGGTGAACGGCATCTTACCAAAGTGATTTTTAATTTTTGGGACGTCGCGGACGATTGCGTTCCAATCGTTGCCAAAGGTGCCAACCGAAAACAACTCAATTTTAGGAATAACGTGCCGCGCAATCTTCCGCCTATTTACGCCGACCGGCGCGCGATCAAACAAATTTTGCTGAACATCCTGTCGAACGCCATTAAATTCACCCCTTAGGGCGGAAAACTTTCATTGTCGGCGACAGCAATGGACAGTGCATACGTCATCAAAGTCCATGATACTGGGCTTGGAATCCCCAAAGATAAAATTAGCTCTATCACCGGCCCTTTTGTGCGGGGCGAGCCCGATCCCCATAAAGCGCAAAACGGAGCGGTCTTGGGCCTGGCGATTGTAAAATTCCAAGTGAACATTCATGGTGGCGCGTTGGAAATTGAAACCGAGTGCCGGAAAGGAACATTCATCCCGATAACCTTGCCTATCAAGGGTGCTCAGCCCGCTTAAATTTACCCATATCTTTGCAACCGCTTTCTTAGCCACCTTGTCCCCATACTTGAATTCATTACACTGTCTGCATCCTAATTTGACAGATTCATACGGGTAAACTCATGGCTTTTTTCAGATCACTTTCCGACACGTCCGGACCCGCCGACGTGTTCACCAAATACCCTGAAATTTATGGCCCATGGGCTGACACCGGACAGGCGTTGATGAATGGCCCCTCACCGTTAACACCCGGCGAGCGTGAAATGATTGCCGCGTACGTGGTGGGCGTCGCAAAATGCGACTACGCCTATGTTGCGCACTGCGCCGCCGCCTATGCCTGGGGCATTGAAGAGGGACTAATTGACAAACTGCTGAATAATCTTGACGCGGCGCCTGTCGAGAATCGGTTCAAGCCATTATTGAGCTACGCCGCCAAGCTGACCTCAACACCGGAAAACATAAACCAAGCCGACGCCGACGCAGTCTTCGACGCAGGCTGGGACGAACAGGGTTTACATGACACCATCGCGGTAACCGCACGCATGAATTTTATGTGCCGCCTGGTCCAAGGACACGGATTCATCCCAATGAGCCCGGAAAAAGCCCGGGAAAACGCGGCCAAACGCGTCGAGAAAGGCTACCGGAACCTTTATCCCGAATTTATGAAGGAATAGCCGAACGATGGCTACCCCGTTGGGACCTCGACATGATTCGGATCGGTTTTGTGTAACCGGCGGGTCATAAATGTGCCAAGCCCCGCTGCGCAAACCTCACCGGTATCGGTGAACACCTCGCACCGCACCACGGCGGTCCGGGATCCAGCGCGGATAACATCGGCGACCGCCTTCAACCGTTTTCCAGTCGCACCCGCCAGATAATTCACCTTCA
This sequence comes from Alphaproteobacteria bacterium, assembly GCA_028822585.1. GTDB lineage: Bacteria > Pseudomonadota > Alphaproteobacteria > UBA8366 > JABJJH01. The sequence continues at coordinate 1,505 of JAPKDL010000262.1, forward strand.
ATTCTAAGGTCGCCATCGCGCGTTTGCGGGTATCATAATTGCCACCCCCCGCCGCCGTCGCCATGGCCACGTCAATCAATGATGCGACGACGCCGCCTTGGGCGACATTGCGTAAATTTTGCATTTCCGGCCGCACATTCATTTCAACGACCGC
>JAPKDL010000123.1 GCA_028822585.1 Alphaproteobacteria bacterium
GGGAAACGATATATTGAACAATGACCGTGCGCTCGATGGTCATAAAGACCGGGTTTATTTCACGTTCAACGATGGCGAATTGGTCCTGGACGACAGTAACACGCGCACCACGAGGTTCTGGTTTAAGGCAACGTGGCGGAATATTCGAAACTCGGTGACTAATGCGTCGCGGGTGCTGCAATTATTTCGCGAATTTTATTACCGGACAAAGAATGCCTGGCGGGCGCGCAAACAGATTGCCGATGGCCCGGTTTTCGACTCGGCGGCTCGTGATTATCAGGTTTTCCGGGTGCCGGATGATCCGGCATGGCGGCGCGCCTGGGCCACGACGGAAGCTCTTCTGCGCGCAATGCGCGATGAAAGCCGGGCGGGCGGCGCTAAGTTTTGGATCACGACCTTAACCGCCCCGCCGCAGGTTTATCCTGACAAAAAAGTACGGGAAACATTCAAAGCGGATTTGAATGTTGAAACCCTGGACTATCCCGACCAACGCATAGCCGCCTTCGCCAAGCGTGGAAATATCCCAGTCGTTGCGTTGGTGGGCCTGTTGCGCACTCATGCGGATGCGACCGGCGACTACTTGCACGGGTTTCCTAACACACGACTGGGGACCGGACATTGGAATGAAAAAGGACATCAGGTGGCGGGCGAAGTTCTTGCCCGCGCGGTCTGCGCCGCGCTATGAATTCCTTAACTCTTTAATCCTAGGTGGGAGACGTTAAATGAGCGCATCAAATAAGGTGGCGTTGGTGACAGGTGCCAGTTCAGGTATTGGCCGAGCCTCGGCGGTGGCACTCTTAAAAGTTGGATATTCCGTCGTGCTGGTGGGTCGCCGGGAAGACGCGCTGGCGGAATCGATCGCGGAGGCCGGCACCGATGGTGAACGTGGGTTAGCGGTCGTGTCGGACGTGTCCGATCCCAAAGCCATCGCCGCGATGTTCGCCAAAACCAAAGACGCGTTCGGTCGTCTGGATGTGCTGTTCAACAACGCGGGCACTGGTGCGCCGCCGGTTCCGATGGAAGATTTGACGTTGGAGCAATGGCAAACCGTCGTGGACACGAATTTGACGGCGTCATTTCTGTGCACACAAGAAGCTATCCGCCTTATGAAGGCGCAAACCCCTATGGGGGGTCGAATTATTAATAACGGGTCAATTTCCGCGCACGCGCCCCGGCCATTTTCGGTCGCATACACCGCTACCAAGCACGCGATTACCGGTTTGACCAAATCCACATCACTGGATGGAAGGGCGTACAACATTGCGTGCAGTCAAATTGACATTGGCAATGCCGTGACGCCAATGACGGACAAGATGACCAAAGGTGTGCCCCAAGCCAACGGAACGACAATGATTGAACCACGGATGGATGTCGCGGATGTTGCCAATGCGGTGGTGCAGATTTCCGAAATGTCGTTAGATTCCAATGTCCAATTCATGACGATCATGGCGACAAAAATGCCCTTTGTTGGGCGTGGCTAGTAGATATGAGCCGTCCTCGCCTTGAACGCATTTTTTAATTTGTTAAGCTTGCCCTCTTGCTGTTTATTGAGGGGTAATCCATGCCGTCAGCGCTGGATGGACTAAAAGTCCTTGATTTATCAACGCGTTATGCGGGCGCGTGGTGTGGGCGGTTGCTGGCTGATTTTGGTGCTGATGTTGTCTTGCGTGATCCCCACCCGGTGCGCGAACTTGCCCCTTTTGATGGCGAAGGACAATCCATTCCCGCACGCTACGTTCTGGCGAACCGGCGGTCCGTGATGCTGAATGAAGGCGATTCAGGTTGGAAAATACTGTTTGTCGCCGCCGATCTTGTTATTGATGATGCGCAGGCGGGGACGCCTGAACGCGCCTGGATTGACGCCCATATGACGGATTCCCCCAACGCGGTGCATGTGGTCGTGACGCCGCATGGATTGACCGGTGCGAGGGCGCATTGGCCGGGAAACGAGATGACCGCTGATGCCGTGTCGGGTTGGGCGTCGGTGAATGGCTTGGCTGACCGGTCACCTCTAAAAGCAAGCGGGTTTCAAGCGTCGTACCAAACAGGAACTGTGGCGTTCGGCGCGGCGGTTTGCGCCTTGATCCACCGCCACAAATCGGGCGCAGGGCAGCAAATCGACGTCGCCATGACAGAGGTCCTGTCTACGACCTTTGCACCGGGTGTGTTGCGCAGCCAGTTCCAAGACGCGCCCTGGCCGCGACATCTGGCGATTGATTTCACCAATGGTCCGGTGCCGGTCAAGGACGGATACTTTTCGTTGACCCTGACGCGACCCCATTTTTGGGCCGGTGCCATGAAGTTGTTGGGGCTGGATGATCTCGCTGACGATAAGCGGCTGCTGGCGACCCACAGCCGTCCGCAGCATAAGGATTTATTCGTTGCGCGCGTGCATGAAAAAATGTCTCATTTCAACAAGGCCGATTTGTTCCGGAAACTGTCGGATATTAAAGTTTTAGGCGGGCCTGCCTTTACGATGGATGAATTGGACAGCAACGAAAATATGGCTGCGCGGGATTTTTTCACTTCTGCAAATGGGATCAAATATCCTGGCGCGCCCTTTAAAATGTCACAAACGCCGTTCACTTTGAGCCGAGGCCTGCCGGTGCTGGGTGCGGACACGGATGAAATTTTATCACAAGCGGCACTGGCAACGCCCGAACCGGTAACGAACAAGCCGGTAAAGCCCGCTACTGGCAAGGGACCGCTGGCGGGGTATCGCGGTGTCGTGTTGACCCAAGCGTGGTCGGGGACGCTGGCGACGCAATTGTTGGGGTCGATGGGCGCGGAAATTATTCAGGTGGAGGCGCGCACCCGGTTTGATAGTTGGCGCGGCACCTATGAAACGCCGATACCCGCCGCCTTGCGCGAGCGGACCTCCGCTGAACACCCGTGGAATTGCAATCCGTTGTTCAATTCGGTGAATCTTGGCAAGGAATCGGTGACGCTCGAACTTTCGACTCCGGAAGGCGTTGAGGTTTTCAAGCGCTTAGTGGCGGAAGCCGATTTCGTTGCCGAAAACTTCAAACCCGGCGTTATGAAGAAGCTGGGCATCGATTATGACGCGGTGTGCACAGTCAAGCCTGACATTATATTCTGTTCTATTTCTGGGTATGGCCAAGCCGGTCCCTGGTCCCCACTTCCCGCCATTGGGGGGACGATAGAACCGGCGTCGGGCATGTCGGCGTTATTGGGATATGAAGGTGGGGCACCGATGAATTCTGGGCAGATGTACCCTGACCCGGTCGCTGCGTTGTATGGATTTTCCGCCATTGCGCTGGCGTTGTATCACCGTGACCGAACCGGCGAAGGCCAGGCCATCGATATAGCGATGCAGGAAGCCAACTTTACCTTTGTCGGCGACGCCTGGATGGAATTTGCGACGACAGGCACCGTGCCCGGCCCGCGCGGCAACCGGCACATGACATTTGCACCGCACGGGATTTATCCGGCGGGAGGGGATGATCAATGGATCGCCATCGCTGTCGAAACGGATGCGCAATGGGACGCGTTGTGCAAAATCGCTGAAAAGCCGAGCTGGCGGACGCAATATTCGAAAAATCGCAAGGTGGATGAAGACGCGTTGGACGCGGAAATCGCCGCGTGGACTGAAACGCAGGATCGCGACGCCTTGTCGCGCAATTTGGCTGAGGCTGGCATTATCGCAGCGCCGGTCCAAAATGGAATCGAAGTCGCCGAAGACCCGGTCTATCGCGACCGCGGCAATGTCGTGATAGTGGATCATCCGGAAACTGGCCCCTGGCCACAAACCGCAATTCCTTGTCATTTATCACGAACACCTGTACGCGTACAGGGCCCCGCACCGCTGAAAGGCGTTCATTCCCGGGATGTTCTGACCCGTGTCCTTGGAATGACGGCGGAGGAATACGATCGCCTGGAATCCGCTGGGATCACTGGCATTGAAATTCCGCCCGTAAGATCCCAAAGAAAGGAAAGCTGACATGTCCTACAAACACATTCGTTACGAAGTGTCCGATAAAATTGCGCGTATCACCGCCAACCGACCGAAATATCGCAATGCACAAAGTACCGTTATGATGACGGAGATGGACGACGCGTTTGAAAAAGCCAACTTCGACCCGGATGTTCGGGTCATTACGATGTTTGGCGAAGGCGACCATTTTTCCGCTGGGCATGATTTGGGCACGCCAGAGGAAACCGAATACCGCAAGACCGAATATCTTATCGAAGATGGCGTGCGGGGTCGTTACAATCACACCCGCGAACAATTCGTCGACAAAACCCTGCGGTGGCGCAATGTACAAAAGCCGACCATCGCGGCAGTGCAGGGATATTGTATTTTTGGCGGATGGATAATCGCCTCGGCGATGGACATAATTTTTGCGGCGGAAGACGCCATGTTCTTGCCGACAAACTTTCAATATTTCAGTGTTCCTTGGGATATTCATCCGCGCAAAGTGAAAGAAATTATATTCGAGGGTCGGTTTATCGATGCAGAGGAAGCGCTTAAACTGGGACTCGTCAATCGGATCGTGACGCGAGAACAATTGGACGCGGAAGTGATGGAATACGCGGCGAAAGTTGCTAAGAACGACCCGTTCCAACTACGGATGATGAAAATGGCGGTCAATGGCATGCAGGACGCCCAGGGTTTCAATCAACATATCACCTCAGCGCACGCGATGTTCCTGCTGAGCTCTCAAGGCGAGAAAGACCCCGACTTTGCGGTTGATGTGCCCGAAGGCAAGCGCCGCCCGATGGTTCAACGGGCGATGGAGAACTATAAGGACAAACAGGCGAAAGATAGGAAGTAGTCCGACTTTGATGATATGGGTGTTAACACTATTGTAATTTAGACCCTCCACAGTGCCAGAGTGGCGAGAGGGCTCGTCAAAGGTGAAGTGCGTACTCTTTCCCGGAGGTTGAAATGAGTTCTGTGGTAAGACGATCCTTTGCGGCTGAAAGGCGAAAAAAGTCGGTTCCGGATAAGGACGTTACAATTGCCGGTTTAATGCAAAAACTTTGGGACCTCGAAGCAGGCCCGCACCAGGGCTTTGCAATCAAGTTTGACCGTCTATGCGAATAACTCGATGTCATTGTCGAAGATGAAAGCGAACACAAAGTCACCGTAAATGACGTCATGGCTGAAATTCACGCTATGATCGCTCAATTTGTAAGCACCAAAAAAAATGCGGCGTTAAACCCTGTCGATGAGGCCAGCACGACAGATACTGCTGTCGCAGAGGAATTGAGCCAAGTCGTCAAGACGCCGTCAACACTATTCTTGAAAACATAGAGAATATTGAAACGGTGAGCACGACCATGCGTGAAAAATGCCGCAGGAAACCTGGACGGCATGTTGCCTGACATTGGTCGTCTGGAGAATATAAGCATGGAGTTACTGACCACGTGTTGTTTTAAGGACATCACTGGCCTACGGATCAGCAAGGTTGTCAATTCGCTCACCTATATCGAAGCGCGCTTATAGAAGATGATCAAATTTTGGAAAGTTGGACACGGTACTGCGGACACACAGGCGATAGCGCTTAGTGGAAACGATGAGCGTCCCGATAAGGATGTGCTGCACGGTCCACAAGACAACGGCATGAACCAGGATAGCATTGACGCGCTTTTCGACTAGAGGTCTGATCAAAACGCTTCGTTTCCAGGCATTTAGTGAAATAGCCCAACAGCCTATTGATCCGTTGGCCCACTAGGAGACCATTGATGTTAGGCGCCGTGTTGGTTGCCTGAAAAACGCTGTTATAGTGTGAACGCGTTCCACAAATTCAATGTCTCGATAGCCTTTGCCCGAACACCTTATTCCCTTTGCCGATGTACCGAACTGGGCGATCGCCTGTGTGTTCGTAGTACATTTCATAGGCTTTTTTATTCGCGGCGCGTTTGGCTTTGGCTCCAACATGCCTATCGTTTTGTTGACGACGTGGCTGCTGGGACCGCATCACGCAATTGTTTTGGTCGTGGTGACGGCTGTGTTCGCCCAGATAAATCTTCTTCCACAAGGCTTTGGAACCGCCGACTGGGCCGTGGCGCGTCCGCTTTGCATCGGTACGTTTTTCGGTATCGCGTTGGGCACCTGGCTGTTCACATTGTTGGCGGCGGGCGGTTTAACTTTGGTTATGGGCGCGTTGATTACCACGACGTTGATCATGGATCGTCTGCGATTGCTGGAGCGAATGACGGTCTATGTCGATTTGCAGGCGCGATCCGTCACGTCGTCGCTTGCGTTTTTGTCAGGTCTGGTTGGCGCCATCAGTGGGGGCGGTGGCCTCTATTTCCTCGTCATTTACCTGAAGCTCGCTTGCAAGACAGCAGTGTCCCTGCGCGGTACGAACATTATTTTGTCGGGCGTTTTTATCATGTTTCGTTTGGGCTTACTTGGTGTTGCTGGATTTGTGTCCTGGTCGGTATTGATGGAGGGCTTGGCGTTGACGCCGGTCGTCCTTTTTGGCACCTGGTTAGGTACCCGCTTGTTTCACGCCACGAGCCCGGACCGATTTTACGCCGCCTTGCAGATTTTGCTGATCATCGCGTCCTTATTGCTGATGACCCGCGGTGTGGCTGAATTTCTGTAATTTAAATTACAGGTGAGACCTCTGCATAAGTCTCGGACATAGGCCTGAGATTTGTTATATTTGTATCATGAGAAATTCCTTTGAGACCCAACCAGCGCTGTTTGTTTCCAGCACAAAGCTTTATCATCCTTCCTTAGATGGTTTGGACGATTCCTGGCAGCCTCACATTGTCAGTCACTGGTTGCGGGAAAAACAGGCGTTCACGTTGGAGGAAGCGGCTCGCCTGACCACGTACTACACAGCCACGCATTTGGTGATTCCATGATCACGGGTTTTGCGTGAAGGTATGGCGGCGGACATCGTCGTGTTGGATCCCGTGACGATGGGCCCCTGCATGCCCGAAGTCGTTACGGATTTGCCTGCCAGCGCAAAGCGGTTTAAGCAAAAAGAGAACGGAGTCAACGCGACCATTGTGAACGGTAAAATTTAGTTACGAAATAACGAACATACAGGCGCCTTGCCAGGTAAACTGTTGCGCGGCCCCCTGGTGCGTCGTTGAAGAACGAGGAAGGAACGAGCATGAATACCAAGGTTGAGAATATGGAAAATGGGAAGGATCTTCCGCTGTTGTTCACGCCGATGACGTTGCGTGGCGTCACGACGAAGAACCGCATCGTGGTGTCGCCGATGTGCCAGTATAATTCTGATGATGGTGGCCCGACGGATTGGCAGATGACGCATATGGGTCGGTTTGCTGTGGGTGGTGCGGGCATCATCTTTGGCGAGGAAACTGGGGTGGAGGCGCGCGGCCGCAAGACCTATAGCTGTGCGGGTATCTGGGACGACAAGCACATTGCGCAATACCGTCGAATTACAGATTTCATTCGGGCGCAAAATGCGGTGCCCGCGATCCAGTTAGGTCATGCGGGCCGCAAGGCGTCCTGTCACGCTGCGACGAAGGCCTGGGCACCTTTGACGGAAGAAGACGCCAGGGATGGTTTGGCACCCTGGCAGGGGCTGGCACCCAGTGCGCTTGATCAATTACCGCGCTGTTATACGCCCAAGGCGATGGATAAAGACGACATCCGTACTACCCTCGACTCCTGGCGGGAAGCGACGCGCCGGAGCATGGACGCCGGATATGATATTTGTGAAATACATGGCGCGCACGGCTATCTGATACACCAGTTCCTGTCGCCGGTGAGCAACCATCGCACGGATTCCTATGGCGGTGATCTGGAGGGCCGGATGCGGTTTGCGCTGGAAGTCGCCGAAGTGACGCGCGAGGCGTGGCCTGACGACAAGCCACTGTTTTTCCGTGTCTCTTCTGTGGACGGGGAAGGCGGTATCTGGAACCTGGAGGACACCGTCGCCTTGTCGAAAGCATTAAAGGAACGCGACATCGATTTGATTGACTGTTCATCTGGCGGTATTTCCGGAGACTCCGATATGCCTATGGTGCCGCGCATCGTCCAATTTCAGGCAGGCTTCGCCGAACGAGTGCGGCGTGAGGCCGATATCTTGACCATTGCGGTTGGTGGCGTCACAAAAGCGGCGGAGGCTGAAGGCATCCTGCAAAGAGGCCAGGCCGATCTTATTGGCGTTGCGCGTGAATTCCTCTGGAACGCCGATTGGGCGGCGCATGCGGCCAAAGAATTAGGTGCGCCAGACCCGTTTGGCCAAATGCCGCATGAATACGCCTATCGATTGCGCTTGCGTGAAAAGGCCAAAGACATGCCCATAAATCAGGGTGGCGCGGTCACGCAGGTGGCATACGAAAAGATTTTTGGCAAATCGGCAGGGACGTAAGTCTCAGCCGAAATTGCCAGAGCGGTGCTGATAGGTTTCCAACAGTTACCAGCGTACGATGGGAATATCACGCATAACACTGACTGGAATTGGGTGAATATTGTGGTACAGACGGCGCGAATCCTGGGTGCCAGCGGGTCTTCTGTATCGCGAATTGATACAAAGGCAAACTTCAATTGCATGCGTATAAATTTGTGTACGATCTTGGCGTCGAGACTGGTTTCCATCATTTTTTCTTTAGAAACCAGGCCGTAATTACCCCGGAAAATATACTCGTTTTGCGCCTTCACCTGCGTTGTAGAGCCAATGATCAGCGACTTTTGCCTGTGTTGTTCGGGTGATCGAGAATAAG
>JAPKDL010000124.1 GCA_028822585.1 Alphaproteobacteria bacterium
GCGACCGTAACGCCATTTTCGCGAATAACCCGGCCCCCATGGCCCAAGGACGCCCGCCTCGCCATCGCGAGTATCATCAACAACCCAGTGGCGCCTGCAGTCAGCGCATGCGGCGCCGCAGAAGGCTCAAAAACGCCCCAAGTTTCAGCAACGCCCGTCAAAACATATCCTATAGGCAACCACGCGACCGGGGACTCTTCCATATGATACGAGACATTCAGCCCGGTCAGCATCGCCAGCACGACGGTGATTGTGAGATTACGCCAGTTGCGCCCGGCCACGATGTCGCGCAAAACGACGAACAACACGGCGGACAGAAACAGCAAATTCAGCCAGCCACAGCACCATCGACACTGTCCCGGATATCGCCGACATCAGGAAGAACAACCGATAGGAGCTGGTCAACACCAACGGATGTTGTGGATTGTCGGACGATCCCATGGTGCCGCCTTTCATTTTAAAAACACCCAGCCCCTATCATTGACAGCCCTTGGGGGAAATTGACCAAGATCAAGAGAGCCCTACATTAAACCATTCCCTCTTTATAGCGGGCACGCCATGACGATTTATTTGGAAACCGCCCGGTTGCGATTGCGAGGTTGGCGCCAGGACGGTCTTGACCCCTTCGCCACACTGAACGCCGACGACAAGGTCATGAAATATTTTTCCGCCCCGTACAGCCGCGAACAGTCGGACGCCCTCGTCGCAAGAACCCAACAAAGCTTACAAGAAAACGGGTTTGGATTTTATGCGGTGGAAGAAATATCCACACGGGGTTTTATCGGCTTTATCGGCCTTTCCAGGATACGGTTTTCGGCAGCGTTTGCGCCTGCGGGGAGACCGGATGGCGGATGGCGGTTTCAGCCTGGGGACAAGGCTTCGCGACAGAGACCGCAACCGCCTGTCTCGAAAATGGGTTTTCGGCCTTTGGATTGCGCGAAATTGTGTCGTTCACACCGCACCAGAATAAACCGTCCATCGCCGTGATGAAACGCATCGGCATGATTCGGGACCCGGCGGACGACTTCAACCACCCATCGTTACCAGCGAATCACCCGCTGCGTCCGCATGTTCTCTACCGGATAGGCCACCCCACGCCTTGATCGACAGTGCCGTTCCGCGCATGATCCATTCAAACTAAAATGGGGAGGCGCAGCCATGACCGCACGCGATGAGTTACGGGAAACAGGCGCAGCCGTGCGTCGCCGGTTGGGTTTGGAGGACTGGGTCGGTCTCGAATTGGCGCCGGGCTTCAGCCGCCTGGGCGACGAGGTCATGTTTGGCAAGCTCTGGGCAAGGCCAGGGTTGGCGCTGGAGGATCGCATGTTGGCGACGCTATCGGCATTAACGTCCCAGCAACGCCTGCCGCAATTGGCGACCTATGTCGGCGCAGCGCTGCATATCGGCATGACGCCGCGCCTGATCCAGGAAGTCATGATCCATTGCGGCATGTATTCCGGTTTTCCAACGATGGAGAATTCGCTGGTGGTCGTCGCCGATATCTTGACCCGCAACAACCTTCCCATCCCTGAAGTGACCTGGGACGATGCCGATTTGGACGAATTGGATACAATGGGCCAGGAAACCATGCGCGATTTACACGCCGAACGGTCGGACGGAGGCTATGCCAAACCAGGGCCACAGGCCGCCGCGAAGCTTTACGGCACCGCGATTCAATATTTGTACGGCGAAGTCTGGAACCGCCCGGACATTACACGGCGCCAACGCATGGTCTGTTCGGTCGCGGCCTTCACCGCCATTGATGCGGAAAGCCAGTCGCGGAAATTCTTCCGATCCGCGTTGAATGTGGGGTTAACCAAAGACGAGATCGTGGAAATCATCATGCAAACCGGCCCGTATTCGGGATTCCCCCGCGCCTTGAACGCGCTCGTCCTTACAGACGAAGTTTTGGACTAGCCCTATGAAAATCACCCGCGTCCACGCCCGCGCCCTGCATATTGAATTCCCAATAGGCGTGCTCGGCATCACCGACACCCAATCCATGAATTGTGTCTTTACGGAAGTGGAAACCGATGATGGCCATATCGGCTACGGGTTTTCCGCCATCACCAATGTGGAGGTCGTCACCACCGCGATCAACAAGGTCGCCGGTCCGGCAATCCTGGGGGACGACCCCGTGGCCACCGAACGGGTCTGGGACAAACTGTATTGGCTGCTCTGCCCACGCGGACAAGGGGGTCACGGCATGCACGCCATCGCCGCCATCGACGTCGCGTTGTGGGACATCAAGGGCAAGGCGCTGGATCTGCCGCTGTGGCGGTTGCTGGGCGGCGCGCGAAAGAAGGTGCCGGTTTACGCGACCTTTGGGTTCGGCTTTTTCGACCGGGATCAATTGGGCGACGCCGCCAAACATTGGATAGGGTTGGGGTTCGACAAAATTAAAATGACGGTAGGTATGAACGCCCTGGCCCGGCGTGACGAACCACGCCCCCTGGAAGACGCCATTCGCGCAGATGTGGCGCGGGTACAGGCCGTGCGGGAGGCAGCGGGACCCGATGTTGGCATTTATATCGACGCCAATTGCAGCCTCGACCCACTTCACGCCATCAAGCTCGCCAAACAACTGGAACCCCTCGACATCGCGTTTTTTGAAGAACCCATCAATCAGAACGACATCCGGCCCATGGTCGACATGCGCCGCCAGACGTCGATCCCGCTCGCCTGTGGGCAAAATGAAGGCCAGGCGCACCGGTTCCGAGATCTGATGATCCACGGTGCCGTCGATGTCATTCAGCCCAACGTCGTCATCTCCGGCGGATACACCCAATGCATCAAAGTCGCCGGTATGGCGCAGGCATTCAACGTGACCATCGACAATGGTGGCGCATGGCCGTTTCACAACATGCATTTGCATGGCGGCGTCGCCAATGGCGGCTTGGTGGAATGCCATTTCCTGTCAATTGAATCCTGCAAACGCATCTTCAAAAGCCTGCCCGAACAAGAAAATGGTTGGCTCACACTACCCGAAACCCCCGGCGTTGGGTTGGAACCCGATCTCAACGCGGTCCACGATTTAGAAATACACTAACAAATCGAAACGATTGGAATATTAATGTTTTACGACGATCCTGCAAAACACAATCTAAAGCACAATCCATTCAAGGCGCTGGTCTCGCCCCGGCCGATCGCCTGGGTCAGCACGGTGGACCTGGACGGCGTGAACAATTTGGCGCCGTTCAGTTTTTTCAACGCCATCAGCGAACGCCCGCAAATGGTGTTTTTCGCACCCAACGGTCCCCGGCCATCCGGTGGGCAAAAGGACACCTTGTTGAACATCGAAAAAACCAACGAATTCGTCGTCAATCTGTGCAATTACGATTTGCGCGACGCGATGAACGAATCATCAGCTCATGTAGACCCCGGTGTGGACGAATTCGCCCTGGCGGGACTAACACCCGAACCGTCCGTCAACGTGAACGTGCCGCGCATCAAAGAGGCCCCAGCAGCGTTGGAATGCAAATTTTTAATGAATGTTAATTTACCCACCAACAACCCCAAATCCCAGAACAACATGGTGATTGGGGAAGTCGTGGGCATTCATATCGACGACAGAATCATCGAAGGTGGCATGATCGATATGGCCAAATACCGGCCCTTGGCGCGGTTGGGCTATATGGATTACGGCACCACAGACAATGTCTTTGAAATGCTGCGTCCCGACTGATCAGCCCCTCAAATTAGAGCACTGTGTTCTGTTTTGTTCTGATAAGGTGAATTCTCGTTTATAGAGTTTGCTCTCAACAGGACAATTCTTCGTGGTTGCGCGTATACAAACCGTCGCCTTTCAGGTCATCGACACGCTGCATATCGATGTGCAGGCGCACACGGCCAACAGCCTGCCCTCCTTTACCATCGTCGGACCGCCCGACAACGCGGTGGGCAAAAAACAGGAACGGGTGGGCGCGGCGTTAGGCGCGCACAGCCTGACGCTGCCGCTGCAGCGCTGACCACGCTTATCGACTCCGTACCCAATCTGGAAACGACTCACCCCTAAACTAACGCGGGCGCTATTCTTGGGGATAGCGCCACGGGGTTTCTGGTTGGGTGGCGTCTCCATCGATGACCCAGTGAGGCAGGGCAAAACCGTCGGCGACTTGCACAAAGATCATTTTCACCCGTGTGCCGATGCCGACTGATTTGATCATTTCCGGCGGGGCGAATTCACCATCCTCAGTCATAAGGTTTCCGGCGACACGCAACGCTTCGTGTTCGGTGGGCGCGCCTTTTTGCGTGTCGAGATCGACCAGCAACACCAGATACGGCACTTTGTCCTTGAAGGCCGGTTGTATAGCATGGTGCACTTCAACGTAGGAATGCACTTCGCCTTTACCCTCGACCGGGACCCATTCGGATTCGCGTTCGCTGGTCCACGGGCAGGCTGTGGTGGGCGGGTAGCGCAGCAGACCACTTTTGGTTCCACGTTGCAGGTGAAAGCTTCCTTCGGCACAGTGGCGGAAGAAATCCCGGTTTTCGCCATCGAGGTCGTCGATGGTCAGCATCATACCTTGATATTCGCCTTGTATGGGCATTGTTCGTCTCCCCCTTTACCTGTCTTTCGCCATGACCATCGCCGACCCGGTGCCCGGGTTAGCCCAACCGAGATTGGCGGTCAGTTCCGCGCCTTTCACCTGGCGGCAGCCACCTTCGGCATAGTCATAGGTGTGTTGGCGTTTGCCGTCCGGCCCAATGGGGCAGAAATCGTCCACCTCACCGCGCAATTGGCGGGTGTTTTCAATGACCATGCTCATGCCATGCGTATAGCCTTCGCAGAGATGGCCTCCCGAGGTATTGTTGGGCCGCGCCCCGCCGAGATTGATGATGCCTGAGGACACATAGTCACCGCCCTCACCTTTTTTGCAGAAGCCGTAATCCTCCAACTGCAACATGGCGGTGAAGGTGAACGCGTCATAGGCACCGGTAACATCGATGTCTTCCGGCCCGACGCCCGCGTTCGGCCATAAAATGTCCTTGGCGTAATAGCCTGCAACCGTTGAGATCGGCCCGTGCTGGTAATGCATGTCAGCGCGGGGCTTGCAGGTCCGCCCAGCGATCGCCTGAATGACGGCGGGCGGGTTCGGGCAATCGCGCGCGCGGTCGATACCGGTGACGATGATGCAGGTCGCGTTATCAGTTTCCACGCAGCAATCCAACAGATGCAGCGGTTTACAGATAACGCGCGAATTGACCACGTCTTCCGGCGTCAGGCGCGTTTTGTAATACGCCTTGGGATTGTTGGACGCGTGGTTGGAATGCGCCACCTTCACATGGGCGACCTGTTCCGGCGTGGTGCCGTAATCATACATATGGCGCAGGAAGCTAGGTGCGAACATCTGCCCCGCACTTTGCCAGCCATAGGCCCGGTGGTGAATTTGGTCGCCCGTCACCGGAGCTGCAGACCGCGCGCCGGTGCCGCCGATACGCACGGCGGAAAACCCGTTCATCGCCCGGTAAATGGCAACGGTCTTGCACAACCCGGCTTCGATGACGCCGATGGCGATGCCAATCAGGCATTCTGTCGAGGACCCACCGCCATGCACATCCATGTAGAAATTCAGACGAATGCCCAAATCCCCCGCCACAAATGTGGAGAAGGTGGAGTCATTGCCAGAATAGCTAAGCATCCCGTCCACATCGCCCGCATTCATACCCGCGTCGTCCATAGCGTTCTTGATCGCCCAGGTCGCCAGCGAACGCGTCGTCTGGTCCGACCCCCGGCGATAACTGGTTTCGCCGATGCCGCAAATCGCGTATTTGCCTCTTAGGTGTTTTGATGTCGATGTGTCGACATCGCTTGCGCCGGAAGCCACCATGGCCTGTCCCTCCCCAATATCGTTTCAAACGCTACCCCTCAACGAAACGACAAAAATAGACAAGGGTCAAGGCCACGCCAGACTTTATGTATGGAACATTGGTACGGACTTTTGCGTCTAACCCCATGGCCCGTTAAGGTGAGTCCCGCGACAACCGAAAGACCGACCCCATGGCCAACACCAATGATCCGCTGCTACAGCCCTTTAAATTAAGGCATCTGACGCTGAAAAACCGGGTCATGAGCACCAGCCACGCCTGCGGGTTGCACGATTCAGGAATGCCAGGAGATCGCTACCAGGCCTATCATGCGGAAAAAGCCAAGGGCGGGATTGCGCTGACCATGTTCGGCGGGTCGTCCAACGTTGCGCCGGATTCGCCGTCGGTGTTCGAACAGCTATATGTCGGCGATAATAAAATCATTCCGTATCTGCAACAGTTTTCCGAGCGTGTGCATAGCCATGGCGCGGCGCTGATGTGCCAGATCACCCATTTGGGACGCCGTGGCGACGCACATTCGGACAATTGGCTGCCGACAATCGCGCCATCGCCGCTGCGCGAACGACTGCACCGCAGCTTTCCCCGCGAAATGGACGCCCATGACATCACCCGCGTAATTAAGGCCTATGGCGCGGCGGCGCGGCGGTGCAAGGAAGGCGGGCTAGACGGCATCGAAACCCTGGCTGGGGCGCATTTGATCGGGCAGTTCCTTTCGCCGGAAACCAACCACCGCACCGATTCTTTTGGCGGTTCGCTGGAAAACCGGTGCCGGTTCGGCCTAATGGTGTTCGAGGAAATCCGCCGTCAGGTAGGCGATCAATTCCTCGTTGGCTTCCGCTATGTAGTGGATGAAGGCCCCGGCACGGGACATGAGGTGGGCGGTTTGAATTTCGAGGAATGTGTCGAGATCGCGCATATATTTGAAGCCGCCGGACATATTGACTTCTTCAACGCCCTTTATGGCCGCATGGACACCGAGCGCGGTTTGGCGGTGGAGAATATGCCCACCATGGCGTCCCCCTTGTCGCCGTGGCTAGAAACCGTTGGCGCATTCAAACGGGAAGTCGGCCTGCCGGTGTTTCACGCGGCGCGCATTTCTGATATCGCCACCGCGCGGCGCGCCATTCGGGACGGGTTCCTGGACATGGTTGCGATGACGCGGGCGCATATCGCCGACCCACATATCGTGGCGAAACTCACGGCGGGCCAGGAAGACCGTATCCGGCCCTGCGTCGGCGCCACCCATTGCCAATCGCAATTCCGGCCCCATTGTCTGCACAACCCCGCCACGGGTCGCGAAGCCGCGCTGCCCCATGACATTCCCCGCGCCACGGTTCCCAGCAAAAAGATCGTCGTGGTTGGTGGCGGCCCAGCGGGGTTAGAAGCCGCGCGCGTCTCGGCGGAACGCGGCCATGACGTTATCCTGTTCGAAGCGGCCAGCCAGTTGGGCGGCCAGGTACTGCTGGGCGCGCGCGGGCAATGGCGCCAGGATTTGATCGGGATCGTCGATTGGCGCGTGGCGGAACTCGACCGGCTGGGCGTGGAGGTCCGCACCAACGCGCTCGCGGTACCCGCCGATGTAGTGGCGCAACATCCAGACGCCGTGGTGATCGCGACAGGCGGCACACCCGATCTGGACTGGATCGACGGCGCGGCGCAATGCATCAGCGTTTGGGATGTATTAAGCGGACAAGCGCCCCTTGCGAATTCTCAGGCCGACAGCGAGGTTATCATCTATGACGGCACCGGGCGGCATCCAGCGTTGCTCGCCGCCGAACACCTGGTCCTGGCAGGTGCCAAGCCAACCATCGTCGCGCTGGACGGACAATTGGCGATAGAGACGACTTCTGCAGAGCGTGTGATGTGGCGAAAACGCCTCTACGAAACCGGCGTCAGCGCGACATTTGACCAACGCTTGATCAGCGTGGCGCGGCGGGACAACCGGTTGGCAGCTATTTTCATCAATGAATTAACCGGCGCCATGACCGAGCGAATTTGCGATCAAATTGTCGTCGAGAACGGCACAATGCCCGCGCGCGACGTGTTCGATGGCTTAACCTCTCAATCCACAAATAACGGGGAAACCAACCTCGACGCCTTGCTGGCGGGCCAGCCGCAGCCCCAAACCCACAACGTCGCGCAAACTCCCAGCACGGCCTTTGAGCTGCACCGGATCGGCGACGCGGCAGCCAGCCGAAACATCCATTCAGCTGTATTGGATGCCTTGCGCCTGTGCGCCGCGTTTTGATCAAAACCATCGAGATGCCCTTACCGTTAATAGTTCCCCTGCCCCGCTTGGAGATGTCGTCATCGGTAACGCCGTCCAGCAATATACGTTCATCGTATAGGCGTCCGCAGCCACATGGGGTTATTGGAACGGGTAGTTGCTTCATGTCCCGGAATAATTGCACCTGGTAAGGTGCCAATTTAACTCCAACCCAAAGGGGATTTATATGGCAATTGCGGCTGAATTATGAAGAATTCCTATTTTCGATATTAATAGCAAGAATTGCTCTCAAACCCACGTATACAATGTCGCATCAACGCCACAACTGCGCCTAGATAAGCTCACGTCTGCTTACCGCCAGCGCCTGCAGGACCCAGTGAAGGCGCTCAACGCCAGAAAATCCGCCCAAGCCAAGAAGTTGATTCCACCCAATGATCCGAATGAGATAAACGATCCTAAATTGCGAACCGCCCGCAACAATTCCAGCTTCACCCCCACGAATAAAGGTATGCGAGCGTTGGCGAAACCGGATATGAACCAGGCGCGCCAAGCGGCCTGGAACGATATTGCACTGACAGCGGCGCACGATGGGTGGTCTAAACATG
>JAPKDL010000263.1 GCA_028822585.1 Alphaproteobacteria bacterium
TTCATGAACGGGGTCATGGACGCAACACTGGCGATGCAGGCGTTCATCTTGGCGGCGGAATCATCCGGGTTGGGATGTTGCCCGATTAGCCAGGTCCGGAACCGGTTGCCCATGTTTCGCGAGATATGTTCGATTCCCGACAGCGTGTTTCCGGTGGCGGGCATGTGCGCCGGTTGGCCGGTGGCGACGGGTTATATTTCCATGCGGGTGCCGCCCTCTGTCGTGGTTCATCGCGACAAATATGACGATTCTACTATGGAGGTGGAGGTTGACGCTTACGACGCGCGCCGCCATGAAATTTACCAAATTCCCGCCAGAAGCCAGCGCCATCCAGATATTTACGGCGTCCTGGATTTTTGCAGTTGGTCCGAAAACACAACGCGGCAGCTCTCCTTGCCCGAACGTGCAGATTTTAAGGCTTTCCTGCAAGCGCATGGGTATGATTTGGACTGATCTATTCGGTGGCTGATTGGGGAACGGCGTGGGCGGCAAGTGATGGACGCAACAACAGGCAGAGTGGGATGGTTAGAAAGACGACCACGCCAACAACTGCCAGAGTCATTGTAATTCCGATCCGGTCCCCCATTAACCCATATCCAAGCGGTGCCAGGATGCCGCAGGTGGACCCCAAGGTGTAGAACAACCCGAAGGCGCGGGATTGTCGGTCAGAATCGACAAGATCGCCAATAGTGCCATATAGGACGGACGAGGTGCCGTTCAACGCGACGCCGATCAAAGGGAGTAGCGCATAGGCGGCTAAATTTGGCAGGACAAGCGCTAATAAAATGCCGACACCGGTGGCAAGTTCGGTCAACACGACGGTGCGAATAACGCCAATCCGGTCGGCGAGGAACCCGCAGGCAAGCTTGCCGACCATGCCGCCGATGAAGACGACCGGAATAGCGACGGTCGCTAGGCCGCTGGAAACGCCTTTTTCGATCATCAGGAAGGCGATGAACGTTAGAAACCCGCTGCGAGTGCTGCTATCGATCACCGCGATGGCGCAGAGCGCGGTAAAGCCGGTGCGGTCGCGAATGCCCCATCCGGGTTTGAGGGCGGATTTGGGGCCGGCTTGATCGAGTTGGGTCGATTTGTCGGAGAGTGTTCCTCCCGCTTGCAGCGCGGGCAGGGCGATGATGATGACGACGGCGATGAGCACCCCCAGGGCTCCTGCGGTGATCACCGGGGTTTCCCAGGAATACCCCGCGGCGAGCACCAGACTGAGGCTGCCGGCGAAGGTGAATTTACCGACGTCGCCGGTAAAGTTATAAGTCCCCAAGGCACCGCGCCGACGGTTACCAGGATAGGCGTTGGACACCAGAGCTGAACATAAAGGATGTTGAAAGGACGCGCCGAACCCGGCGATGAACAAGATGATGAGGATTGAATAATACCCGGTGGAGCCGCCCCCCAACGGAAGGCCAAGCACGATGAAAGACAGACCAGTGCATAACGTGCCGAAGGCCAGGAGGTTCCGTTCACCCCACCGTTCGGCCATCAAGCCGGCAGGGATTTGAAACATCGCCATGGCGGCCTTATTGGCGGCGCGGATCATCCCGACTTGCGCATAGTTGAGCCCGAAGCTCTGCGCGAGTACGGGCAGCAGGACGTACAACATGTCCACCAACCCGTCATGCAG
>JAPKDL010000005.1 GCA_028822585.1 Alphaproteobacteria bacterium
ACCCGCATGTCCGGTGATTTAAGCATGGCCGCTCAATAAAATACGGCTTTCACCGCACCTCCGTTCGGGTTCAACAGTTCACCTGTCATCGCGCACGCTAGTTCCGACGACAAAAACACCGCGACATTCGCCACTTCCGACGCATCCACCATACGACCCAGCGCGTTGGTCGTGGGCGAATCAGCCGCGAAAATCCGGGCTTCCGCTTCTTCCGGCGTGCCGCCTTCCTTTTCCGCTTTCGACGCCATCATGCCCACCGTGCGTTCAGTCCTGGTCATGCCCGGATGAATGCAATTCACCGTGATGCCATCGCGACCGAACTGTAGCGCCAAGGTGCGGGTAAAATGCACCAACGAGACATTCCGCGCGCCACCGCTCAAATTTCCCGGCGTGCGGGCGTTGGTGCCGCTGATATTGATGATGCGGCCCCAACCCGCCTTCTGCATGTGCGGAATTACCGCGCGGGCACACCGTAGCGCCCCCAAATATTTGGTGTCGAAATCGTTGAGTAATTCC
Organism: Alphaproteobacteria bacterium; assembly: GCA_028822585.1. Taxonomy (GTDB): domain Bacteria; phylum Pseudomonadota; class Alphaproteobacteria; order UBA8366; genus JABJJH01. Next base: position 517 of record JAPKDL010000005.1, read on the forward strand.
TCATCAATGATCGATTCGATACTCCCCGTCGCTCCCGGCGAGCCTCCAGGTTGGGAGGCGCTGTTGACCAGGATACTAACACCTCCCAAGGCAGCGACCGCATCTTCAACCAATTGATCCACCGCAGAGCGATCCGTCACATCACACGCCATCGGAATAATTTTCTGCCCGGTCTCCGCCGCAATTTTCGCTGCAGTCTCTGACAACGACTCCAAATTCCGCGACGTAATCACCACGTCCACGCCTTCGTGCGCCAAACTGGTCGCGATCGCCTTGCCAATACCGCGCGAACCGCCACCGACAATCGCGGTTTTACCGTTTAAACCTAGATCCATGATGTCCTCCCAAAATTAAGTTAGAGGTCTAATTCCGAAAGGACGGGTCCTCGCGATCCAGGCGCCGCAAATGCCCCGGCCATCCCATATCGCCTTGTGTCGTTCCACGCTTTTCTTGGACCTGATACATTTCCTCACACACGTCTTCGTCAATCAGCCTTAGCGTCTGGCCTTCGCCCCGCATGGCGCAGGCATGCATTTGAACTTCGCAAGCGTGTTCCAGCTTTTTTATATTTCGGAAGGCGTCAGCAACCGTTTCGCCACAGGTCAACAGGCCGTGATTGCGCAGGACCATCGCCTTGTCCTTGGGGCCCAGGTCTTTTTGCAGACGCGCGCATTCCGCTTCAGCGCCTTCGCGCGAAGCGCCGCCTTCGTAATCGTGATACGCCAAACGCTTGTAAAATTGCATGGATGTTTGCGTCATCGGCAGCAACCCTTCCTCCATGGCGCCCACCGCCATGCCCGCGACCGTATGGGTATGAAGGGCGCAATTTATGTCCGAACGGCCGCCCAGAATGGCACTGTGAATAGTAAATCCAGCCGAATTGACGGAATAATTACTGTCGTCCAACACTTCACCATCCATATTGACCCGCAACAGGGCCGAAGCGGTCATTTCTTCAAAATAAACACCATAGGGGTTCAGCAAAAACTCGTCATCCGTGCCCGGCACCCGCGCAGAAATATGCGTTCCCAACAAATCCGACATGCCATAATGATCAACCAAACGGTAACAAGCGGCCAGGTCGACCCGTACTTTCATCTCGTCTTCCGGTATTTCACGCGCCATACGACGTTCTCCTGAATGTTTCTCCGCCGGAAATACGCCGGGGATTTGAAAGGGAAATAATTAAACAAAGCACCGTCCATGAAAGGCTAATCTAGTATCGCCCAGGACAGCGCCATGTAGCATAAGAGACGCAGCAGGCGGGTGTAAAGTCCGCACCAATCCCAGATATGCACATGGGTTTCTTAAGAAGCCACTCCACGCATTTCTGTCGTGATCCGATTCTGCCCCTCTTGCTTGGATTGATACGTGAGCTTAGCCACCCCTTCCATGAGTTGGTCCGGCCGCCGTTCATCGTCACTCTGTACGATATAGGCCCTTGAGCCTCTAACACTGGAGTTTCTTCAGGAAGGTCACACTTTCTGCTTCTATCACATTGCGGCTGACGACGATTCCGGCTCTTGCCTGGTTATTCCGATCAAATGATCAGCGACAACGTCGCAATCATTCACTTCAAGTCAAACGAATGGACGTCGACGCTGGAGACCTAAAAGATAGCTATAAAATTCCGCGTTTTTTTTTGCGAACACGAAATTTCCTATCCTGTCACACGTCCGCCTCCCGACCATCCTGGTGAAATTTCAATACGGTGGCGATGAACCCATGCACCGGAGTTGGCACATTTAACGCCTGACCCATCGAAACGACCAATCCACTGAGCCAGGGTAGCTCCATCGGGTTGCCGCGCTCCATATCAACCGCCATGGACGCCCGGCCGCCGGCGGGCGCGGAATCCACCCGCACCATGGTCGCGTCGACATCGTCTTCGGACATGTCGATGCCTTTGGCCATGCCCACCGCGACCACTTCGGCGATAGCGTTGCGAACCATCGCCCGGGTGTCCGGATTTTCACGAATTTCGCCAACAGTCACGCGCGTCACACAAGTCATGGCGCTCATTGTCGCCAACAACGCAAATTTCATCCAGACGACTCGTTCAATATCGGCGGTGAGTTCACATTCGATGTCCGCGAATTCAAACGCAGCCCGCAACGCCGTGGCGCGCGCACTTTCTGATCCATCCAATTCACCAAACCGAATACGGGCGAAGGGCGAGACCTGCTTGATCACACCCGGTTCTTCGATGGCGGCGAAAATTTCCGCGATCCCACCCATCACATGGCCCTTGCCGATAATCGCCGCCAATCGATCTTCCGCATCCACGCCGTTTTGCAACGACAATACCGCCGTGTCCGGACCCAAAAGAGGCGACAACAAAGTCGCGGCGCTTTCAACAGCGCCCAACTTGACCGCATAAATGACCACATCCACCGGTCCCACGGACGCCGGGTCATCTGTCGCTTGAACCGAGGACACATGGCGCGCCTGTTCACCAATGATGCGCAGCCCACTGGCTTGCATCGCCGCCAGATGCGCGCCGCGCGCAATGAATGTCACGTCATGGCCCGCCGCCGCCAAGGCCGCGCCGAAAGGCCCGCCGACACCGCCGACGCCGATTACCGAAAATCGCATACTCGTAACTCCCTGTTGTACTTAGTTGTCTGATCTTTAGCTTGGTTCCCAAGACTTTCGCGAACAGACCACCAACCTAATGATCCGTTGCCCCACTAGAGCGTGGAACGCACCTTATCGGCGCCCGTAAACAAAATGTCGCGCACCGCGCCGCTGGCACGTTCATGAAAGGCGACGGCGTCCGGGTCCATATCCTGTTTCGGGCGTGGGGCTGGTGTAAAGTTGCCATATTTATCTTCGCCCCGCACCAGAGCGGCGCTGTCCCAATCTCCCACGGTCTGTTGCGCGTGGGTTGGAAGATAATGCAAGGACAAGCCAATCCGACGCTCAGAAGTATTGTTGGCACCAGAGGCGTGCGCCGTTTGAACGTTATGAAACGACGCCTGACCCGATTCCAACGGCATGAAGACGGCTTTGTCTTCATCAACGCCTTTGGAAATCTCCTGACCGCGCGTCAACATGTTATCATCGTTATATTTATCCGCGTGCGGCATCGAGCCTTTCTTGTGGCTGCCCGGCATAACCTTCATGCACCCGCTTTCCACACTGGCGGGGGACAGCGCGAGCCATACCGTGACCAAGTCTTTGGAATCGAGCCCCCAGTAATTATAGTCCTGATGCCAGGACACGAAGCTTTCGCTGCCCGCTTCTTTGACCCAGAACAACGTGTTCCAGCACAGCAAGTCGGACCCAATCAAATCCTCCACCGCATCCAAAATGCGCGGCGTGCGCATTAAGTCATCCACCCACCTAAAAAGCAGATGCGATTTGTTGCGTTGTCCACCTTTTAAGGGATGGCCTTGTTCCGTTTCGAAGGCTTCTAGAAAGGCGCGGTTCCGCGCAACCGCCGCATCGTCCAGCATCGTAACCGGGTAAAAATAACCATCACGCCGATATTGCGTGATGGCGTCCTCGGTTAAAATTTTCGGCATTTCGGCATCTCCTCACACGGCATTTGTTCTTTGTCCCCGATGTTGGCAGAATGATAGACGAATTTTCAAATAGATAGCACCATCTTATCAGGGGATAATCACATGGCGGACCCATTCATGAACCGGCAATCGATAAAGGACCTCGTTTTACGATGGCATGAAGTGGATTTAGAGGAAGGTGCCGCGGATCGATTGGTCGCTCTGGTAAATTTGCATGCTGAAACGTTTAACGAATACGCCAAGCAATCCTTCTTCGACACCGAACCGTCAAATTTCGACCGTATGCTGGCGGAGGAATCGCGCAATGACTGACCTTACCCATATGAGCCTGGTGGACGCCGCCGAAGCCGTCGCTTCGAAACAAATTTCTTCTCGGGAATTGACCGAAGCCTGTGTCGCGCGTGCCGAAACGCTACAACCCACCTTGAATTGTTTCATTTCGCTCGACCCTGAAGGCGCACTCGCCGAAGCGGATCAAGCCGACGCGGCTTTGGCGCGCGGTGATGCAATTGGCACCCTGCATGGCGTCCCCTTGGCGCATAAGGACATGTATTACCGCAAGGGTAAGGTGTCGACCTGCGGATCGGAAATTCGCAAGGACTTTACCCCCGACATCACTTCAACGGTGATAACCCGGCTTGCCGATGCGGGGGCTGTGCATATGGGCGGGTTGAACATGTCGGAATTCGCCGTCGGCCCATTTGGGCATAACGACCATTGGGGTCATTGCCGTAATCCGTGGAACCCGGAACACGTCACCGGTGGATCGTCCAGCGGATCTGGGTCTTCAGTGGGTGGCAGGCTGGTGTTCGGCGCCATGGGGTCAGACACCGGCGGATCCGTACGGTTGCCCGCTGCGTGTTGCGGATTGGTCGGCATGAAACCGACGCAGACACGTGTCAGCCGATTCGGCCTCATGGGACTATCCTTTTCGCTCGACAACGCCGGGCCATTGACTCGTACGGTCCGCGATAACGCTAGGATGCTGGGGCTCATCGCCGGCGCTGACCCTATGGACCCAACCGCAGCGTCCGCGCCGGTTGACGATTACGAAGCTGCGACACAAAATCCCGCCATCAAGGGGCTGCGTATCGCCGTTCCAAAGAACTATTACTATGACAGCGCCACGTCGGATGTGCGCGCCATGATGACCGATAGCCTGAAGGTGTTCGAGTCCCTGGGCGCGGAAATCGTTGAAGTCGCCGTCACCGACCATGACGAAATCAACACGTTGGCGACCGTCTTGCGCGGCCCGGAAGCCGCCACCCTTCACGGTGCCTGGCTTCGCGACCGGCCCCAGGATTACGGTGCGCAGGTCCGTGCGCGTCTGGAACCGGGGCTGGTGATGACAGGTGTGCATTACGTTAAAGCGTTGCAACTTCGCGCTCAAATTTCCAAGCGGTTCATCGATGCCGTATTCGCCAATGCTGACGTGTTGCACATACCCACCGTTTCTATGCCCATTCCGTCCATTGAAGAAACAGACGTGAAGGATTCACAGGGGTTCCCGGCCTTAGTGGAAAGCATGACCCGCTGCACCCGACCGTTCAACTATCTGGGCCTGCCATCCTTGGCGGTCCCGGCGGGGTTCACCGATAACGGGTTGCCAGCCTCGTTCCAATTGGCCGGGCGCCCGTTTAGCGAAGCGGGGTTATACCGCGCGGCGGCGGCCTATGAAGCAGTGGTGAAATTCTCTGACCATGCGCCGAACTTGACCTAGCGGCATTCGGAATGGGTGCGCCCCTCTTCTCCCCGCTCACACTGCGCGGCTTAACGATCCCGAACCGGGTCGTCGTGGGGCCGATGTGCCAATATAGCGCCGTCAATGGCGACGCGAGCGATTGGCATCTGATGCATTTGGGGCAATACGCCAAATCCGGCGCCGGGTTAGTGATCACCGAATCCGCTCATGTGGAGCCTATCGGACGCATCACCCATGGCTGCTTGGGGCTATATTCGGACGCGAACGAAGAAGCGCTGGGCCGTGTGGTCGATTTCTGCCACACGCACGGAACCGCCAAGCTTGGCGTTCAGCTCTCCCATGCAGGCCGCAAAGGGTCGACCCGGTTGCCCTGGGAAGGCCGTGCGGCACCGCTGGACGCCGAGGGCTGGGATACCGTTGGAGCTTCCGGACAACCCCGTGCGGAAGGCTGGCCCCGCCCTGCCCCTTTGGATAACGCCGGGATGGACCGGGTTCGGCGCGCCCATGTCGACGCGGTGACGCGGGCCGCGCGCATCGGTTTCGATCTGGTCGAGTTGGTCATGGCGCATGGATATTTGCTGCATGAATTTCTGTCGCCATTGAGCAATCATCGCACTGATACGCATGGCGGAGATTTGAACAATCGCATGCGTTTCCCCCTGTCGGTCTTCACCGCCATGCGCGCGGCGTGGCCAAAAGACAAACCCTTTGGCGTACGCGTGTCCGCCACAGATTGGGTGGATGGCGGCTGGACGCCTGACAACACAATCGTTTTGGCCAACGCGTTAAAAAAATTGGGATGTGACTATGTCGCCGTGTCCACGGGCGGTTTGTCGCTGGACCAGAAAATTGCGTTGGGCGAAGGCCATCAAATTTCCTTTGCGGCGCGCATTCGCAAGGCTGCAGGGTTGCCTGTTATGGCCATGGGGATGATCGAAGACCCCCTCCACGCCAACCGAATCATCGACGACGGCGACGCAGATATGGTAGCGCTGGCCCGGGCCATGTTGTCCGATCCACACTGGCCATGGCGCGCCGCGGCTGCATTAGGGGAAGATGTGAATTATCCGTCGCAATATCTGCGCGGCTATCGTTCCAAATGGCTGCGCGAGCGTCGCGCAACCCCATCCCAATAAATACTAAATAACATCGGAGATGAAATATTAGACATGCTATTTTTGATTTCAGGGTGTTTTTTGCCATCCCAATTCTGGCCCGCCATAATTAAGCATCTCCGTCCGCTAAGAGACGTTACGATGAACGTCCAGGACCCACTGGGCGACGAGATTACTTCATACAAGAACTGGTTCCCGCCAATGCCCCAGCCTTGTTTAGTTTCATGGTAAGTGGCGCCGAGCCAGGTCACACATTTTTGTGATCCGTACATCGCATTTACGCCTGGGCCAGCGTGATGGATGCCAGTGTAACTAATATCTCCATAAAGACGGCAAACAACATTGAAAAGGACGTAAGATCATCCCCCGGCATTTATGACTTTATTCTACTTATTTTCTTTCTTTATTTGAAATTTACTTAAATAAAAACCCTAAATATTAACAAATATTAATACCTTCCTAATACCTTATATAATAACATAATCCTAAATTTATTTTTCACATATTTTATTTAATCATCGTGTTTTCATGAAAGTCTATTTTAAACACAACTTCAACTTTTCCGCCAAAAAACTTCCCAAGTTCTGTAGCCTTAATGGCGCTGGTGCCATGATCCAAGTACCTTATGATTCGAAAGACGCTTACAATGGTGAAAGGTGGGTACCATTCATCACATTTTCGCCGCTATTTGTACTGTAAAAGAAAGACGACGTAATGACCGACAGTGACGCCTTGCTCCTTCATCGCAACGCCATCATTTTCGATGGATTGATTATTGCGAATTGGGATTCCAGTATTTTTGAAGACATGCGGCGCGGCGGGTTGACCGGTGCCAATTGCACCTGTTCGGTCTGGGAAAATTTCGCCGATACGATGAAGAACATCGCGAAGTGGAATAAAATGTTTCGCGACCATGAAAATCTAATAGTCAAAGCGCACAGCGTCGCCGATATCCGCGCGGCCAAAGCCGCAGACAAGACCGCCATCGTACTGGGCTTTCAAAACACCTCTGCCTTTGAAGATCAAATCGGGTATATCCAGCACTTCAAGGATGTGGGAGTTGGCATTGTCCAGCTTGCCTATAACACGCAAAACTTTGTCGGCGCTGGATGTTATGAAAGTCACGACAGCGGCCTTAGCGATTTCGGCCACGATGTTGTCGCCGAAATGAACCGCGTGGGCATACTCTGCGATTTGAGCCATGTCGGCGCAAAAACATCCAAGGACACGATCCTGGCCTCGACGAAACCGGTAGCCTATAGCCACTGCCTGCCGTCCGCGTTAAAGGCCCACCCGCGCAACAAATCTGACGAAGAGCTGAAATTTATCGCCGGACACGGTGGCTTCATCGGCGTCACCATGTTCCCGGCTTTTTTGGCGCGGGGCGTGGACTCCACCGTGGATGATTATGTCGCCGCGATGGATCACGTCGTCAACGTGGCAGGCGAGGATTCGGTTGGATTCGGCACAGACTTCACCCAAGGCTATGGCCAGCCGTTTTTCGATTGGCTGACCCACGATAAAGGCGATGGCCGTCGCCTGACCGATTTTGGAGAAATCACCAATCCTAACGGCCTGCGCACCATCGGCGAATTCCCTAATTTAACGGCAGCCATGGCGCGCGCCGGATGGACCGAGACGCGCATCACCAAGGTTCTGGGTGAAAATTGGCTGACTCTATTGGACGAGGTATGGAGCGGATGAGCGAAACTCTGGCGGAACGCGCCGCAGCCTTTATCGCAAACACAAAGAACCGCAACCATTCTCCCGCAGTCGTCGAGCTGGCTAAACGATGCCTGGTGGATTGGATGGGCGTCGCGATTGGCGCATCCGGCGAACCGGTGTCACGCACCGTCGCGCTATCCGCGCTGGCCTGGGGGGCGCAGGGTGAAGCGCGTATTCTGCTGGGCGACCGCACGACACCCGCGCTGGCCGCGCTGGCCAACGCCACCATGGGGCACGCGCTCGATTTCGACGACACCCGTGGCCACGCCCCCAGTCACTTGAGTTCGCCCACATGGTCCGCCGCACTCGCCGTCGCGCAACACCGGGATATGGATGGCGTGACGGCCCTAAGCGCGTTCATCGCCGGGTACGAAATTTCCGCCGTTATCGGCGATGTCCTGGCGGGAGGCAAAGACATCGGGACGTACGGCTTCGGCAATTTGATGCAGGGCGCGGGATTTCACCCCACCAGCGTTCTGGGCCGCCTGTCCGCTGCGGCTGCCGCAGCCGTATTGATGGGCTGCAGCCAGGAACAGGCGGTGAATGCGCTCGCCACCGCTGCGACCATGGGCGGCGGCTTGACTGCGTCCTTCGGCACCATGGCGAAACCGCTGCATTCCGGAAAAGCCGCAATGGATGGCGTACAAGCCGCCGAGTTGGCCGCACGCGGGTTCATCGCCGCGCCCGAAGTGTTCGAAGCGCCCGGCGGATTCGCCAGCGCTTTCGTTCAAACTGCGGCCACGAAATTCGACGACGTCACGTTCAGCCCCGGCGAAAGCCTGTCCGACAACTCCTTCAAACCCTATGCCTGCGGCAAGCTTATCCACGGCCATATCGACGCTGCGCGGGATTTGCGCGACGAATGGGCGGAGCGCCCGGTCAAACAAATTCGCTGTCGGGTTGCGGAAATCAGCACGCGGCTGGTGGGGCGTCCCCTGCCCACAACTCACCTGGAGGGCAAATTCAGCGTCGCCTTTTGTGTCGCGCTAGCGCTGACTGACCACGCCGTCCTACCCGGCGATTTTTCTGCCAAACGACTGGCCGATCCAAAGGTGAACGGGTTGATGAACAAGGTCGAACTCACCCCAGACCCGGCGGTGGGCCGCTATGGCGCCATCCTGGAAATCGAACTGGAGACGGGCGAAGTCCTGCGCGCCACGGTCGAACGATCCCGCGGCAATCCAGAAAACCCGCTATCCTGGGACGATCTCAAGACCAAATTCGACGGCATGGTTAAACCAATCCTGGGCGACGATACCGATGGTTTATTCGACGCTCTCCGCAGTATCGAGGAACCAGGCGGACTTTCCCGAATTCAGGCGCTTATCCAACCACGCGCTTGAAATAGTCGCCGATGCTGACAATAGCTTCGCGCGCTTCGGGCAGAATATGCGGACTACCATGCCAGCCATGGATCATATCTTCCCAGGGCTCATAGGTGACATCGACACCAGCGGAGGTCGCGCGTTCGGCGAACACCCGACTATCATCCATCAGTGTTTCAGCAGTGCCGACCTGCACCAGCAACGGCGGCAAGCCCGACAAATCCCCATATAGAGGCGACGCCAGCGGCGTTCCCGGGTCAGCGCCATTCAGGTACGACTCTGACATACGATCCAAATACGCCTTGCTGATCGTCGGGTCCACGTCAGCCTTGCTGACAAGGGTCTCGCCAGTCTGTTTCATGTCGGTCCAGGCGCTTATGGGGACAGCGGCGGCGGGTAAGGTGCCGCCAATATCTTTCAGCTTCAACAACAATGCCAAGGTCAAGCCACCGCCCGCCGATACGCCACCAACCACCGTGCGCTTGGGGTCGACGCCTTGTGACAGCACCCATTGATACGCGGTCAACACATCGTCTATCGCCGCAGGGAACGGATATTCTGGCGCCAAACGGTAGTCAGTGGAAAACACCCGCGCGCCGGTCGCCGCTGAAATATACGCCGCTGTCGCGCGCGACCCCGCCGCTGATCCGCGATAATATCCGCCGCCATGGATGAACATAAACGTCCGGTCCTGTGATGACCCTGCCGCTTCGACCCATTCCGCATTCACGCCATTCGCGTCAACAATGGCGTAAGTCGCGCCATCGGGCAAAGGAATGGCCGCGCCTGTGGCGGCGCTGGTGCCGCGCAGTTCCTCAATGGTTTTCGTGGGCGAATAAGGGTCCGCACGTTTGGCGTCGATCAGCATTTGTAATTCCGGACTAGCCATTCTTATAAATCTCCCAAATTTGTTCGTTCAGGCGAGGGCTGCGGACACGGCGCTCGCCACATCCAGCAACCCATCATCTTGATAAATTTTACCAACTAGTTGCAGCCCCACCGGCAACCCGTTCGGGCCTTCCAGCACCGGCAGCGTCACCGCGGGCGCGTGCAGCGCAGTCCACACTCCATTGAAGAGCGGGCTTCCCGTTGTAGTCAGCCCGACATGAGCTTCGCCCGCCGCACTTGGGGTGATCAACGCATCGAAGCTACCAAACGCGTCCGCCAATTTAGCCTTGTACGCCGCAATTGTCGCCAACGCACCACGGTACCCCGCGTAACTACACTTGTCGCCATCCGCGACCCGACCGTTCAACAATTTTTTGCTGAGTTTGTCTGGATGAATAGCGCGCTCATACGCCAACACGCGCGAAAATTCATACCCTGACACCAACGGCAAACATTCCCGCACCTCTTCATACCCATCGGGCAGTGGAAAATTCACGATCGTGGCGCCGGCCCGCGACAATCGATTCACCGCATCTTCTATCGCGGCTTGGGTCGACGCTTCGGCCTGATCCCAATAGGGCGTCCGGCATAATCCTAAAAACAATGACGACACAGGCGGCACCTCAAGCTCGCGATACGGCGCTCCCATCACTGCGGCGCGCATGAGCGCTGCATCCGCAACATCGCGCGCCATCACGCCCAGCGTGTCAAAGCTGGGCGCGTTCTGCCCCACACCGGACAAACCAAAATCACCATGGCTGGGCTTATACCCGACCACGCCGCAAAACGAAGCGGGACGTATAACCGACCCTGTCGTTTGGGTGCCGAACGCCAATGGCACCATGCGATCACCCACTGCCGCCGCCGATCCGCTGGACGATCCACCCGGCGTGCGCGTCGGGTCATGGGGATTGCGCGTCGGCCCTGGCGAAACATGCGCGAATTCAGTGGTGACCGTCTTGCCCAGCAACAAACCACCCACCGCCCGACAGAGGGCAATGCAGGTCGCGTCGCGATCCGGTTGACGCCCTTCATAAATCGGCGACCCGTGCCCGGTTGGCATATCCACAGTGTCGATGATGTCCTTGGCGGCAAACGGCGCACCGTGCAACAAGCCCCGGCGCGGTCCCTGATCCAGCGCGCGGGCCTCCTGCAGCACTTTATCCGGGTCGAGATAGGCCCAAGCCCTAACGTCCGGTTCGCGCGTTGCGATCCGGTCCAGGTAAGCGCTGGCGATGGCCTCAACAGTAGTAGCGTCCGTCGCCACCGCCCGGACCAATTCCAGCGCGGTCTTTTCCGTTAAATCAGACAATTTAATATACCGAGTCCTTCATGTGATCAGGATAACCTTTGTCATAGGCAGCACCGTCGAATCCATCGCTAGAAAGAGCTTGAATCATAGAACCAGTGCTTGGCAGTTCCGAGCGCGGTACTTGCGCCGCCGGATCCCATAGCCGTGACCGCGCCAGCGCCTTTTGACATTGGAAATAGACCCGGTCCGCCGTGATGACCAAAATGCTTCGCGGCAGCTTGTTTTGCATTTTAAAAGAAGCGCACAAATCCGGGTCGACCGAAATTTCCGCGCGGCCATTGATGCGCAAGGTCTCGCCGACGCCTGGAATTAGAAACAACAGCGATACACGCGGGTCCCGTACAATATTCTTCAACGTGTCGATACGGTTGTTGCCACGCCGATCAGGCAGCATCACAGTCTTACTGTCATGAACCCGCACGAATCCGGCGGGGTCGCCTCGGGGCGAACAATCGAGCCCTTCCGGACCACAGGTCGCCAAAGTCACAAAGGGCGACTTTCCAATAAATGCTTTGTAGTGATCGGAAATGTGGTCGATTTCCTTCAGTACCGCATTGGACGACGGCTCTCCGTAAATCGCCTCTAATTGCGCCACGGTCGTGATGGTATGATCCATAAGGCTCTCTCCGGTTGCTGCGTTGACACCAATTGTCGAACGCCACCGCCCAATGGTCAATGTCCATATGTTGCGCTACATTTGCCCCGGAACATATGAGGGGAAGATTCATGGCGCGGGACCTGGCGATCGGCATCACCGAAAAGGGCGTTTATCACACCAAGGGCGAAGATGAATTCGACCTCGACACTAAATTCCGCATGGTCAGCGAATCCGGTGTGTACGACTATATGGACAAAACGCCCGAAGCTAGCCGAGTCGATGAATATATCGCGTGCAGTCAAAAATATGACCTGCCTATACGTGCAGGCGGGTGGTTTTACACCCTGGGCCGCGACGAAGGCCTGCTCGAACAAAACCTGGAAATTGGTGCGCGGCTCGGCAGCAAGGTCCACAATACGCAAATTTTCATGACCCATGCGGACGGCCATTTGGTCACCGATGAAGAGGTCGCAGATATTTATATGCGCGCTTATGAAATAGGCGAAACCGTTGGCTGCATCCCGACCTTTGAAGTCCACGTCAACATGTGGTCGGAACATTATGGGCGTGTTTCCAGGGTCGCCGAATTAGTCGAAGCCCGCGGCGTTCCCTATCGCATGACCTTGGACCATTCCCATGTCATCTTCAAAATAGACAACCCAAAGGAACAGGAAGTCCTCGACATGCGCAAAGACGTTGAGTCCGGCTCGGTCATATTGGACCCTCGCCAAAGCGGCAATGTCTGTGATGAATGGATCGGCAACGGCTATGTCTGGCACTGCCACGCCCGCGCCGCCGTCCCCAACAATCCAAAGAACATCTGGGGCCGACATGAAAACGGCGATATCGGCCGAGGCATTCAATATCCCTTTATCCAGCCAAAGCCCGGCGAATACGTCGCCAAGTGGCGTGAAGACGACCTGGAGCCCTGGAAGCTGGTCATTCGCCAGCTAATGAAACATCATGCCACAACGCCGGACAGCGGATTGGGGCAAATTTCAACTGAATTCATTCCCGGACCCGATTATGGCATGGGGCATAAATACTCGAATTTCAAACACTCGGTCGCTTGCGCGCGCTGGTTAAAAGGCACATGGGCGGACGCACAAGCCGCCAAATAAGGGGAGAGAAATTCAATGAAGATTTTATATTTTGACGATTTTAAACTGGGCGTCTTGAAAGGCGACACAGTCGTTGATGTATCCGCGGTCGTGCAGGATATCCCCCACACGGGCCCACACGACCTTATCAACGGGCTGATAGAACGCTTTGACGACTACCGTGGCAAGATCGAAGCCGCCGTCGAGTCTGGAACCGGCGTTCCCGTGTCCAGCGTGCATATCCGCCCGCCCCTGCCGAAACCCGGTAACATCGATTGCATGGCCGTCAACTACATGGAAGACGGCACGCGCGACGCACCGGCGCCGATCAACGCCTTCCATAAATCCGCGAGCGCGATCATCGGCGAAGGCGACACCATGGTGTTGCCCGACGTGCCCGCGACAATCTTCGAAGGCGAAGCGGAAATAGCGTTAGTCATCGGCAAACGCGCCAGCAACGTTTCCCAAGCCAACGCTTTGAATTATGTGTTTGGCTATGTGAATTTCATCGACGGTTCGGCGCGCGGTCTGCCGCCTGCGGGTAATGTCTTTTTCCAGATGAAGTCGCGGGACACTTTTGCGCCCATCGGCCCGTATCTTGTCACCGCTGACGAAATCGACGACCCGCAAAAGCTCGACATCAAGCTCTGGGTTAATGGCGAGGTGAAGCAGCATTTCAACACCGACGACATGGCGCATAAAATTCCGCGCTGCATCGAATGGGCCAGCTCCATTCACGCGCTGGAACCCGGCGACATCCTGGCGACTGGCACCAATCATCGGGGCCTGAGCTCCTTCATGGACGGCGACAAGGTCGAGTTGGAATGCGAAGGCCTGGGGCGCCTGACGTTCCACATCCAGGACAATCTAAAACGCACCTGGTCCCGCGACACCCGCCTGGAACATGCCGAAAAAGGTGCCGATGGCCCAGCGACGCCGCAGTTGACGGGAAAATACGCAAAAGATTAAGGGAAATGAAAGGCGCAGTGCGATGAGTTCATATCGTCCGGTCATCATGGGAACCCGCCACGCGGTCGCCGCAGGTCATTACCTGGCGGCGGAGGCGGGGTTTGACGTTCTGAACAACGGGGGCAACGCCATAGACGCAGGCGTCGCTTCGGGGCTCGCCATTGGCGTCCTGCAAAGTGATATCGTCAACATCGCGGGTGTAGCGCCAACCATCCTCTGGATTGCGGAAGAACAGAAAACCATCAACATTGATGGTCTGGGGCATTGGCCCCGCGCCCTGCCGCAGGATTACTTCCAACGTGAACATGACGGTGCCATCCCCGAAGGCATTCTCCGGACAGTCGTTCCTGCGGCGCCCGCGTCATGGCTTTGGGCGCTGGAACGATACGGCACTATGTCGTTCGCAGATGTCGCGCAATACGCAATCCGATACGCCCGGGACGGCTTCCCGATGTATCCATTGCTGCAGGAAAACATCGCGATCGACAAAGAAAATTACCGGCGATGGCCATCAAGCGCCGAAGTTTATCTGCCCGGCAATCGCCCGCCGGAAGTGGGCGACGTGTTTATCCAGGCGGAACTTGGCAAATCCCTGCAATACATGGCGGATGAAGAAGCGGGTAAGACGCATGATGGACGAGAGGCCGGAATACGCGCGGCCCGCGACGCGTTTTATAAGGGAGACATCGCCCGAAAATTTGCGCAGTACCACGCTGACAATGGCGGGTTCCTGACCTATGATGATATGGCGAATTATGAAGTGCGGGTTGAGCCAACGGTAAAAACATCCGTTGGCGGCATTGAACTGCATTGTTGCGGTCCGTGGTCGCAAGGCCCCTTATTGTCGCAAACGCTTCGCCTCCTTGAAGGCTATGATCTCAAGTCGATGAGCCATAATAGCGCCGAATATATTCACGTGCTGGTCGAGGCGTTGAAACTATCCTGCGCGGATCGCGAACGCTATTACGGCGATCCAAACTTCGTGGATGTTCCAATGACCCAATTGCTTTCGAACGACTACACCGCCCTACGTCGGTCGCTCATCCGCGACGACACAGCCTGGCCGGAAATGCCGCCCCCCGGCGACCCGCTCAACGGCAAGGCGACGACGGCGCCCGGTCCGGCAATCCCGCCGCCAGCCGCAATACCAAAGGATATTCGCGAACCCGCGACCTTGGACACCTCCTACATCTGCGTCGTGGATTCACAGGGCAACGCCTTTTCCGCTACCCCCAGCGATGTGTCCCGGTCCACGCCCATCATTCCAGGCACGGGATTTTGTCCCTCATCACGGGGATCGCAATCTTGGGGCGACCCAACCCATCCGTCCTCAGCGCAAGCGGGAAAGCGGCCCCGTCTTACACCGAACCCAGCCATGGCGTTTAAGGAGGGTAAACCGTACCTCCTTTTCGGGACGCCCGGCGGCGATGTTCAATCCCAAGCGATGCTTCAGGTTCTGCTCAACCAGACCCTGTTCGGCATGGATATTCAGTCCGCGATTGAAGCGCCGCGCTTTGCGACCTTTAGCTTTCCCTCGTCCTTCGAACCGCACAGCTATTTCCCGGGCCGTCTCAACCTGGAGGCCCGAATTCCAAAAGAGACGGGCGACGCACTCGCCAAACTCGGCCATGGAGTGGAATGGTGGCCCGACATGACTTGGCGGGCAGCGGCCGTTTGCGCCATTTTAGTGGATGATGACAAGGGCGTGCTGCACGCTGGTGCCGACCCCCGCCGACCCGCCTATGCGCTCGGCTGGTAGGTCCGCGCTGGACTTTTCTCAACGATTTAGTCTGACCCAATGCGGTGTGTCGCCAGCGAGAGTAATACGCCCTCGAATCCTGGGGGAAATCTGCCCCGACTTGACTATCTTTTCACCCATAAGGCTATAAAAATAAAATATAATCGGTAACGCCCTCCTCGCGAAATCGATTAAATATCGGGAATTGCGGTTCACCGTGTTCACTCAATTCGGCGTCGAGCCGGAATCGTCGAACAGCTACAAGCGATATATTAGGTAGGCCTCAATAAAGCGTCTGGCACACACACATCTGAGGCGATAGCCTATCACATTCAACGAAATAGCGGCTCACATAACTTGAAAGATGATATCATGGCGACGAATGACGACTGGCTTGCGCAGGTTCAGGAAGACACGATCGACCCGGGTCGCCCCATTTGCGACACACATCATCACCTTTGGGATTTCCGTGAGGGGCGAGTCGATAGCCGCTATCTAATGGAGGAACTCCAGCTCGATTTACAGACCGGTCACAACATCGTCTCGACGGTGTTCGTCGACTGTCACGCCATGTACCGCGCCAGCGGCCCTGAAGAGATGCGCCCCGTCGGCGAGGTCGAATTCGTTAATGGTGTGGCCGCCATGGCGGAGTCAGGCATGTATGGCGAGACGAAAGTCGCCGCCGGCATCATCAGCCACGCGAATTTAACCCTGGGATCACAGGTGAAGGGCGTATTGGAAGCTTTAATTACCGCGGCACCCGATCGGTTTCGCGGCATTCGTCACAACGGCGCCTGGGACGCAGACCCAGGCGTCGGAAACGCGCGCAACGTCACCGGCCCGGACTTGTACCTGGAGCCTAAATTTCGTGAAGGGTTCGCCGAACTCGAACCGCTCAGCCTTGTCTTTGAAGGTGTCTGCCGCCATCCACAGCTTCCCAATTTCGTGGATTTGGCGCGCGCCTTTCCCAGCACGACTATGGTGTTGAACCATTTGGGCGGCGTCGCAGGCGTCGGCGTCTATGCAGGCAAACACGAAGAAATATTTAGTGAGTGGAAAAAGAGCATCGCCGATTTGGCTGCCTGCCCTAACATTATTATGAAACTCGGCGGCATCAATATGGAATACGCCGGTTTCGGTTGGCACGAAAAGCCCAAGCCCGCGACGAGTCAGGAACTCTGCGATGCAACGAAGCGTTATTACGAAACCGCCATCGAACATTTCGGCCCCGACCGTTGTATGTTTGAATCGAACTTTCCCGTCGACAAGGTCAGCTGCAGCTATCACGTCTTGTGGAACGCCTTCAAGCGGATCGCGAAAAATTATTCAGCCGAAGAACGCACCTTCCTGTTTCACGACACCGCCACGCGCGTTTATTCACTGTAAGGGAAAACGCAATCATGGCGGCAAACGACCAATGGCTCGCGCAAATCCAGGAAGATATCATCGACCCGGACCAACCCATCTGCGACCCTCACCACCATCTATGGGGCCATCGCGACGGCAATGTTGAACCGCGCTATCTGATGGAAGAGATTCAGCAGGACGTGCAAAGTGGGCACAACATCGTGGCCACGGTTTTCATTGAATGCAACGCCATGTATCGCATCAGCGGGCCCAAGGAAATGCAACCCGTGGGCGAGATCGAGTTCGTAAATGGCGTCGCCGCCATGGCGGAGTCCGGCGCATACGGCAAAACCAAAATCGCCGCGGGCATTATCGGATTTGCAGACTTGCAGCTTGGGTCGCGGGTGAAAGGCGTATTGGAAGCCCAGATCGCCGCCGCCCCCAACCGCTTTCGCGGCATCCGACGCACCGGCGCCTGGGACGCGGACCCGGTGATCAGTAGTGGCGCCGGCGTGACGGGGCCAGGTCTGTACATGGACAATACATTTCGCGAAGGGCTGGCAGAAATTGCGCCCCTGGGTCTGATTTTCGAAGGAGTCTGCCGACATCCGCAGATTTCAGAGTTTCAAAATCTAGCCAACACCTTTCCTGATACCACAATGGTTTTGAACCACATCGGTAGCATCGCGGGCGTGGGACGTTACGCCGGAAAGCGAGACGAAATTTTCGAATCCTGGAAGAAGGACATGTTCAACCTCGCTACGTGCCCAAACGTCGTCGTGAAACTTGGCGGCATTAACCGGGATTACAACGGGTTCGGCTGGCATGAAAAACCAACGCCACCTTCCAGTCAGGAGCTTTGCGAGGCGACGAAACATTATTACGAAATCGTCATCGAATACTTTGGCGCGGATCGCTGCATGTTCGAGTCCAACTTTCCCATTGATAAAGTCAGTTGTAGCTACGCCAGCCTGTGGAATTCATTCAAACGTGTGGCCGCGGATTGTTCAGCCAACGAACGCGCCCAACTTTTCCACGACACCGCAGCGCGGGTGTATCGGCTATAGCCCCCTATTCCACAGCGCCTTTTATTGAATTCGGTGGGTTGATTTGTCGGTCGGGCACAATTGAATTCCCACCGAGATACTTCTCGTATTCGTCATCGCTGGCGCGGCAGATATCCCGCAGCATCCACAACGCCCGGCCAAACGTGGTTTCATTAAACAACCAATTCTCCACGCGCAGGCTAGCACCGTAGCCTGGCTGGGCGGTAATCGATTCGGTATAATACGCCTTCAAATCCTCGTAAGCGAGTTTCAGCACACGCCCTTTTTCTAAATCATCCCGTGGGGCGCGCGTGCTTTGATCTTCCAGAAAATCCGCCAAAAATTTCGCCGCGGCCTTGATTTCGAGCCCGCTAGGCCCAACCGTCGTTCGGCCCCGCGAACGAACCGCCAAATCATACCACGGCGCCAATCCATCGATTTCACCCAATAAGGCCTGGCCCAGCACGCTGGCGGGGGCGTTGGCGTCAGGAAGCTTCGGCAAGTCGATCGCACAGACCATGCCGGTCATCGCATCTTCATCATATTCAACGCCGTCGTCGGGAACATCTTCCGTACAATCGATCAACACGGGTCCAGATTCCCGATCCAGCAATCCCAACGCCGCCATCAACACGCGCGTTTGAAACGCGACATCGCCCGGCACGCCCAATGGCCGCCCCAGTTCGAACGGTACCCACAACGCGCGCGGCGGGTTCGTCTTTTCGGTATGGATGCGGATCAGGCTGATTTGCGTTGTCGCCAAGCCTTCTTCTTCAAATATAATAGCAAGCCCGCCAACGGCGCGCGTGCATTTCGGTCATATGGGGACCAGTAGGACGGTGTCCACTCCGTCGGCCTTCATGGTCCTCGCCATGGCACGCGCCGACCCCGCCAAATCCGATGGGTGCGCGGCACCGGAAACCGTAAAATGGAAATCCGCGACCGATCCGATAACGCCATCATCAGCCAGTTCATGCAGACGTTCTATCGGAAAACAGACATTGAGATCCGCTTGAAATCCAGTTCGGTCGAAGTTCACCGACGAGTGGGTCATCACCACCTCACCGGGATCAACATCGCCAGGGATCACGCGGTAATCCGTTGCGCCACGCTGATAAACGGCGTCGTCACGTAAATTTAGCGCAGCGGTTGAAATCAGAGAAATGCGTCGTTCGCTAAGCGGCTTGGGCGTCACGAAAGGCGTACGTCCTTCGAACCCGGAACAATCCAATTCGATCATCATCTTCCGCTCACTCAGCGGTATCGTGTCCAGTCGCGCCATACCTACACCCTTAAAAATTATGTGTACGGCGCCATTGTCCCGCCAACTCCAAGACCCTGTCGATGTCTTCTTCGTTATTAAACATGTGCAACGAAAAACGAAGAATACCGCGTCGAATTGTCAACTGCACATTGTGTTCTGCTAGATAGTCATATAACGACTGCATCGCAGGATCATCCGTACCATCATGCTGACCGGTGCCGATTTCGCCCACTGCAACAAGGCCCGCCAGATGCGGCCCAGGTTCCCCGCCGCACACCGGCAGGCCAATATTTAAAAATCCACCCGCCAATCGATGGGCCAACGAGACAACGCGCGCCTCTACCTGGTCCGGTCCGATGTCCAACATCAATGTCAACGGTGGCCTGACCGCGGCCGCCGCCATAAAATTATAATTGCCCAAATCAAAGCGCCGCGCGCCGGGCATCAGCTTCCAATCATCCCCGCCGAGTGCGGCTTCATGGGCACCTTCACCGAAATCAACACCGAACCGCGCCAAATAAGCCGGGGTCAAACGATTCGCCCAATCGTTCCGGCAATACAAAAAGCCCATGCCGTATAAACCCAACAAACCCTTTTGGGTGGAGACTGCCATGGCATCAATGTATTCCGCCGCGACATCGGTTTTCAAAACACCGACCGACTGCACCCCATCCACCAAAAACAACGCGTCATGTTCCCGACAGACCCGCCCAACGGCCGCCATGTCAGACCGGAACCCCGGTGCAAAAGTGACGCTCGACAAGGTCACCGCACGCGTATTACCGTCTATAGCGCTGATCATCTGGTCCACCGGCATGACGCCATCACCCGCCGATATTACGCGAAGCTCAACGCCAAACCGCCGCGCCGCGTGCCGCCACGGATAAACATTATTGGGGTGTTCCAAATCCAGGCACAGAACCGCGTTGTCGCCGGGGCGCCATTCGATGGCTGCGATTATCGCGTTCAATCCTTCGGAAACATTCTTAGTGATCGCGACTTCTTCCGCGCCTGCATTGATGAGTCGGGCAAAATCGCTCCGCGCGCCTTCAACCGCGTCGAACATCGCCGGTTTGTCACCCCCTTCATGCATGCGCGCATCCAGCATTGTATCGATCGCCGCACGGGAGTCCCGCATCAACAATCCACGCGCCGCCGTGTTCATGTAGGTGGATTCCACCGCACCCGGAAAGCGCTTTCGAATAGCTTCAAAATCCACGATTGCCGTACCATTCATCATAAAATCTCCCAAAATATACATTCAACCTAATACGGCGAATTATCCCATAAAACACCTGCCCGCTCAGGTCTTCGCGAACGCACGTTTCATTTCCTCACGATACGCGCGAATGCGTCCTGATAATCCTGGCGTACTAGCGGAATGAACCAAATCGGCCATATCGTCAGACCGGGTGTCCGCCGCTGTCGCACGGAATAACGCCGCTGTCGCCCTCACCGAGATCGCTTCAGCCTCCTGACTAGCTTGATTAACGATCTTTGGCCACGCCACTTGATCTGCAACTTCAGTGGCAAAATTAAGGCGCGCCGCGTCTACCCCATCAAAGGTTCGGCCCGCGTTTTGTATGTCTCTCGCTGCATCCTGGCCGACTCGCAAAACCAACCGCCTGGCACCGAGAACAATGCCAAAGGCGAGGCCCGGCATTCGAAATTTTACATCCGCCACGCTCACTCGACGGCTGCAGGCGCAAAACAAATCAGCCCCGGCACCAAAATTTCGACCATGCGCCAGAGCAACTGTAGGCAGTGGCATGTGGTGCAACGTTTGCAACATCACCTCTATCCGCAACAACCGAAGAATAAGGTCTCCATCACTCAAGGAGTCGAAATCTGACAGATCGAACCCGGAACACAGCGACTTGCCAGTTCCCTCGACAACTACAAGCCGCGTGCCATCCTCACTCGCATTCTGCAAGGCCTCGATCAACGCTTCGGTCAAGGCCGGGTTTAGCGCATTTGCGCGATCTGGTCTGTTCAACGTCAATCGCGTTCGACCACCTTCGCGCGTCACGGTTAATTCAGACGCCATGTTTACTTCCTTTGTATAAAATCATCTTATCGCGCGTATGGTCTACCATTCGGTCGCGAACCCTTTGAAGGGCGACGCGATTTTTTGAATGTCCTGGACCAAATCAGGCGTTAGGTCTGGGGATGTATCCGGCGCCGCAATCGCGCTAACGGAATCACTTAACCCACCGAAACGATCTTCAATGGCCTTGGCGATTTCATCGTGGCGCCCCACGGCGGCGAACAGATGCACCACCTCATCTGACACTTCCGCCGCCATTTCATCCCATTTCCCCGCCTTCGACAACCGGTGTAGCTTGCCGCCAAGTTCGGTCAAACCATGCAGTTCGAACACCGGCCAATAGGTCCGCGTCGAACCGTAAAATGCTACACGGTACCTTACATATTCAAATATCTTGTCGACGGTTTCCTGATCCGGTCCAGTGACGATAAATCCGCCGCCAGAAATTTCAAAATTCTCCCGGGTCAAATTTGATTTTTCCAGCCCTTCGCCGACCCGTTTCATCACCACTTCTTCCACGTAACGTCGGGTACAGAACGGATGCAATTGCGCGCCATCGCAGTATCGACCCGCCACCCGAAGCATCGCCGGACCCACCGCCGCAATGGTGATCGGCGTCATCGGCAAGTTAGTCTTCTCCGGTACAAAATGCGGTGTCATCAAGGTAAAGCGATAATGTTCACCAACGTAATCGAGCGGCTCCCCATTTTCCCAGCACCGCCAGATGGCGCGCAAGGCTTGGACATATTCCTTCATACGCGGCGCCGGCGGCGTCCAGGGTGCGCTGAACCGGCGTTCATTATGGCCTTTCACCTGACTGCCCAGCCCCAGCTTAAATCGCCCGCTCGACGCCAATTGCAGGTCATGCGACATGTTGGCCACTGCCATCGGGCTGCGCGCAAACGCGATGGCGATGCCGGTCATCAATTGGACGCATTCCGTTGTCGTCGCTGCAATGGCGAGCGGCAGGAACGGGTTGTTCGAATTCTCCATCGTGCTGACGGCGTCGAACCCAGCCGCTTCCGCCGCTTGCGCTGCTGGCGTTGTCTGATTCAGGTTTTCTTGTTGCAACCCCGTGGTAACCCGCATTGTCTAATTCCTCACGTTTGATATTATTCTCTCATATTCTAAAGTGTCGAAGTAGAGGGATCACGCACTATGACCACAATGAAATATGGTTTGTTTGTCCGCAGCCAATACCCCGAAGGTGACGACATGGCCGTTCGCTTCGAAGAGCTTATGGTGCAGGCGCGGTTGGCCGAAAAAATCGGCTTCTCCAGCATCCTCAAAGGCCAGCACTACGCCGGATACCCGTTGCAGGAATTACAGCAGGTGCCCTTCCTCGCCCGCGTCATGACCGAGTGTCCTTCCCTCAGCCTGATCACCGGCGTCGTATTGTTATCGCTACACAAACCTCTCGACATCGCCGAACAACTCGCGACCTTGGACATTATGTCGAAAGGCCGTCTGATCTTCGGTGCCGGGCTAGGGTACCGCGATGTTGAATTAAAGGCGTTCGGTACCAATATGGCGGAACGCGCCTCCCGGTTTGAAGAAAATCTGGACGCTATCATACAACTCTGGACCAACCCCCCGGTGACGATGAAGGGCTCGCATTTTGAACTCGACAATGTCACCCCGTCGAGCCGCCCGGTGCAAAAGCCGCGCCCGCCGATCTGGATTGGGGCCAATGCCGACGTTGCCGTGGAACGCGCAGCACGCCTGAGCGACGCCTGGTTCATCAATCCACACCAGCGTCTGGACACCATTGAACGCCAACTGGACGTCTACAAACGTGCCCTCGACGCCGCCGACAAACCCTTCCCCGACGAGCTTCCGCTAATGCGCGAATTATTCGTCGCCCCAACGCGGGAGGAAGCGAAACGTCTCGCCCAGCCCTACCTGGAAGAGAAGTACAAAATTTACGCCCAATGGGGCCAGAACAAAGCCATGCCGGATGGCGACAACGACCTCTCCATGACCTTCGACGAACTGGCCGATGGCCGCTTCATTTTTGGCTCTCCGGACGAAGTGACCGAACAAATCATACGCTTTAACAAAACCTTAGGTGCCAACCACCTCGTCTTTAGTCCACACTGGGTCGGCATGCCCAATAACCTGGTTCTCGACATGATGAACATCATGGCCGAAGAGGTCCTGCCCCAAGTCGCGCAAGCGCTGTGAACCCAACGTGGCACAGGGCCTATAGCACCGAAACAGCCGTCTTGAACGCCGCCAATGTTTGCGCGATATCGGCGTCGTCGTGGGCCAGTGAAGCGTAAAATTTCTTTGGACCCTTCAAGATACCGCTGCCCCGCAAGCTGGCGTTGAACCGCGCCGCCCGCGCCGCATCGGCAGTGAGCGCGCTGCGGTAATCGGTGACCGCACCATCGGTGAAGAATACGTCGAACATCGGCGGCTCGCCCACCACTTGCCCTGGGACACCCGCCGTCGCCAGCATGTCGCGCAAACCGTCCATCAAAATGCGCCCGGTCTCGAAAATTCGTTCATAGGCCCCGGGTCGCCGTAAAATCTCCAATGTCGCAAGCCCCGCGACGGCGGCAACCGGATTGCCGCTCAATGTACTAATTTGCACCATAAACTCATCGTTTGGGACCGTATCTTTGTCGAAATGAACCATGTAGTCCTCTCGCCCAGCGACCAGCGCCAACGGGAACCCGCCGCCGACGACCTTCCCCATCGCGCAGAGATCAGGCACGACACCATAATATTCCTGTGCACCCCCATAGGCGAAACGGAACCCGGTCACGACCTCGTCGTATATCAACGCGATCCCGCATTCCGTAGTCACGTCGCGCAGCGCTTGTAAAAACCCAGGCGCCGGTGGCATGAGCCGTTGCAAAGGCTCGACGATAACCCCCGCCAATTCATGCGCGTGGTCGCGGATCAGACTGACCGCGGCATCCGCATCATTGAAAGGCGCAATCAACATCTCGTCCCGCACCCGTTGCGGAATCCCTGGCGTGTCCGGCGTGGCTTGCGGGAAATTGCCGGGGCGTGCGGGCGCCATGCTCATCAGCGCATAATCATGCATGCCGTGAAAGCCACCCTCGAACTTCAAAATTTTGTCACGCTTGGTGTGCGTGCGCGCAACACGCATGGCGTAGAACGTCGCTTCCGAGCCGCTGTTGACAAAGCGCACCTTGTCGGCGCACGCCACCGCGTCCACGACTTCTGCCGCCAGTCGCACGCCGTGTTCATTATTGGCGAAATACGTGGTCCCCAGCGGGATTTGAGCCTGCACCGCCGCCGTCACCTCCGGGTGCGCATGCCCGACCAACATCGGCCCGGACCCCAAGAGATAATCGACATATTCCGCACCATCCATGTCCCAGACACGCCCGCCCTTGCCCGCGCGGATCATGACATCGACGCCAACATTGCCGAACGATCCCCCCGGCAACACGCGCCGGGCCATATCCTGTAATGGTTCTGTCTCTTGAATTTCCGCACTCATTGCGCCGCCTCCCAGAACATATCAATCCAAAACCTCAATTTAAAGCGCCCCCGGCAAAAGGAAAACCCCCACAACACCCCATCACCTCCAAGCCATCGGTACGCTCGAAACCCTCAGAAAAAAGGCGTCAGCGGCAATTCGCAGCAGCGCCACTATCCAAAAACCCCTAAAATATTAACCCCAGATAATATTAGTTAGCCTACGGGCTGTTGAAACAACCGCTCCCCTGTCCTCGACGGCCCTTGCGGTTACCACCAAAGTAACTCTCGTCAACTTCGATTTCACCGTCAAATAACGCCTCGCCTTCGGCTTCCAGTTCAAGCGCCACTATCTCCCGTCAACGCTGGAAATAAGACGCCACCGTTTTGCGATTAACCCCACACAACGCCGCAGCCATTCGCGCCGTCGTGCCGGCAACAAAATGCTAGGCAGGCGGGCCTAGTTAATGCTTACAAGCGGAGCCTACCCTATTCTCACACCATCCAATGTAGTACCTAACCAGCTTTATCTGGGACAGCAGCTAATAATATTAGGCCGCGCCAACGCGGACTCCAGCAAGCCTTCATCGCGAATACCTTCAGCACACCATGTTCGGCAATTTGTTCAGCATGTATCACGAGATATGGCGCATCGATTTCGCAACCTCGATTGGTGCAAAGTGTTGCATAATGCACCAAATGTTAATAACACCTCGCTATAGAGTGAATGCGAACGCCTCTTCGATTTTATTGGGCGCTTGCTGACGGTTTTAAAATACCCAACCCCTTGTGGAGATTCAGTCGTGCGAAATTCAAAAACGGTTCTTTTCGACAACAACCCTGGTCGCAATGCGCAGACGGTTGGCATTGCGCGGGAACTAGGCACGGATATTGACCTTATTCATGAACCTTCGATTGGCGTGATTGGCAACAAAGGCGATTCCCAATGTTATTTGGGCGTCCAGAAAAAGGTCGAAGTCATCCATGAACGCCTGCGACAAAAAATGGGCCGCGGTGCAGATCAGATGCCCATGCGGTTGGTGCAGCCGGAATATACCGTCGCGACCTCGGACGGGATGCGCAACGGCACGCGCGAAATGCGCTACTCTTTGATTGGCCGCGAAGTGACCCACGACACGGTTTGCGAACATTTAAGCGCCAGTGGCCTTGAAGGAACCGTCGCCGTAGTTGCGTGCGACAAGCCGCCGGTCGGCACCTTATCCGCCATCCTGGAACATGACCGGCCCGCCATCATCATGTCCGATGGCCCCATTCGCCCCGGTGTGGATTCCACCACTAATGAGCCCATCGATATCATTTCCGGCTTTCAAATCGCGGGCAGCGACGATGAGGAGCTGAAAAAACGCATCGCTTGCGAGGCCTGCCCCGGTTATGGCAGTTGCGGCGGCATGTTCACCTACAACACCATGCAGACCTTTATTGCGGTCGTCGGCATGGAGCCGTTGCATATGGTTTCGCCACCGTCGGACGATGCGCGGCGGTTGGACCAATTTCCCGACGAGCTCGTGTCCTATTTGAACGGCATGATCGACGCCGATCTGACGCCCCGGAAAATTGTCAGCCGCGACTCTATCCGCAATGCGATGATTGTCGCTTTGGCGGTCGGCGGATCAACAAATGTACTGCTGCATGGTCCGGAAATAGCGCGCGCCGCCGGATATGGCGATTTCTCCAGGGACATCATGTCGCCGGAAGAATTCAACCACCTGTCCCAAAACGTGGTGCCGGTCTTGGTCGACGCCCGTCCCTTTGGCCATTATTCGATGGTCGATATCGACGAAAAAGGCGGCATACAGGTAATCGTCAAGGAACTGCTGGACGCCGGATTGCTGAACGGCAATACGATGACCTGCACCGGTGAGACCTTGGCCCAACAGGTGGCGCGCCTCGATCCCCCCACCCCCGATGGCGAGGTTATCTATACGGTCGAAAACCCCTACAAGCCGACCGGCGGTTTGCGGGTGTTGGGCGGCAATCTATCGCCGGAATTCAGCGCCGTGCTGAAACTGGCGGGCGTTGAAGGCGGCCTTGAAGACAATGTGTTTGTCGGCAAGGCGCGGATATTCGACAGTGAAAGCGACTTACTCCAATCGCTGGAAAATGAACCCCAAATCTTTGGCAACCACGATATGGTCATCGTGCGCTACGAAGGCCCCAGCGGCGCGCCGGGGATGCCGGAAATGCTCGACTCCACTTCCCGGATCACAACGCTGTGCCGAGAAAAGAATATTATCGTCGGCCTAATGACGGACGCCCGGTTTTCTGGCGGGTCGGTCGGGCTGGTAATCGGGCATGTCGGCCCCGAAGCCGCCCTTGGCGGGCCCATCGCGTTTTTGGAAGATGGCGATGAAATTGTTGTGGATTTGAACGCCAATGAGCTCAACTGCACTGAGCTATCCGACGGCGCGACCGTAGCTGAACGAAAAGCTGCCTGGCAGAAAATTGTCGCCGCCAATGGCGGCATGCACCACTCTGTTGGCATTGCGGACACCCGTTTGCTCAATCGGATGCGGCGGTCGGCTGTGTCGGCTATTTACGGCGCGGGCATGCATCCGGACCGGGAGCTTTGGGTCAGTGAACCAAGAGAGCCGGTCAAAACAACGTTCATACCGACAAACAAATTTCGCGCGGCATCCGGTAAGGCTTTCTAGTGTCCTTTAAAACGTCACGCCGAACAACAATACTGGAGATCATTTTTAAATCCGTACAGGAGCTAAGCGATGTCTAAGGCAGTCGTTGGCGTCATCGGGTCCAAGTATCAGGTTGATGGCCGCTTCGCCTCGCAGCGGGTTGGCGAGCGGAATCTTCGCGCCGTGGCCGATGTGGCCGAGGCGTTGCCAATTATCTTCGCTGGCTCACCTGAGATAACGGATATCGGCGCGCTTTTGGATGTCGTCGATGGCGTACTGCTGACCGGCGCGCGGGCGAATGTACACCCGTCCCATTTCGGCGTAGACGCTCATCCTAGTCATGAACCCTACGACGAAAGCCGGGACGAAGTGGCGTTGGAACTGACACGAGCTTGCGTGGAACAGAGCATTCCAATTTTCGGCGTCTGCCGTGGCTTTCAGGAAATAAATGTCGCCTTCGGGAGTTCCTTGCATCCGGAAATTCGGGACCTGCCAGGGCGCATGAACCACCGGGCGCCACGGTTGGAATCAGGCGAGATGCATCCCGACCCGGAAGTCGTGTTCGCGGACCGCCATGACATCAATCTGGTGTCCGGCGGCGTCTTCGCAAACCTTTTTGGCTGCGAGACCATTCGCGTCAACTCGCTCCATGGTCAGGGCGTCTCCAAACTCGGCGACCGCGTTGTCGTGGAAGGCGTGGCCGAGGACAGCACCGTTGAAGCGATTCGGATCGCCGACGCGCCGGGATTCGCCCTAGGCGTTCAATGGCACGCCGAGTATGATCCACAAAGCAATCCTATAAATCGCGCTTTGTTTAAAGCCTTTGGCGAAGCGTTGTCCGAGTATAAACGCTCGAAGTAATATTCTAGGTCAACGGCGATTTCGCCCCGACCTGCATGCTGAAAGAAAAACCATGACCGTATTCGAAGGCGTCGTTCCGGCGCTCGATCAGGCATTGCAAAAACGGGGTTACGACACCTTAACCCCCGTGCAGGAATCGATGCGGGATCCAAAACTCGTCAGCGCCGATTTACTGGTGTCGGCACAGACAGGATCCGGCAAGACCGTCGCATTTGGAATATCTCTAGCCCCCACATTATTGGACGGCGCGGACCGATTTTCCCGTGGGTCGGCGCCTCTGGCGCTGGTGGTGGCACCCACACGGGAACTTGCGTTGCAGGTCAAGCGTGAACTGGAATGGCTGTACGCGATTACGGGCGCTTCCATTGCGTCCTGCGTCGGTGGTATGGACATGCGCACCGAACGCCGCACGCTGGACCGGGGGGCGCATATCGTCGTCGGCACGCCAGGACGGTTGCGTGATCACATTGAGCGCGGGTCGCTGGACACGACAGCGTTCAAAGCAATTGTATTGGACGAAGCCGACGAGATGCTGGATCTCGGCTTCCGCGACGATTTGGAATACATCCTGGACGCCACGCCATCGGACCGGCGCACCTTGATGTTTTCGGCCACGGTACCGCGCGGCATTGCTAATCTGGCCAAGCGCTACCAAAAAAATGCAGTGCGCGTCGCAACTACATCGGAACGCGAACAACATGGCGACATCGAATACCGCGCCCTGACCGTTGCGCCCAACGACCGGGAAAACGCGATAATCAATGTACTGCGATATTTCGAGGCACCAAGCGCACTGGTGTTTTGCGCCACCCGCGCCACCGTCAACCACATGACAAGCCGCTTTACCAACCGGGGGTTTTCCGTCGTAGCGCTGTCCGGCGAGTTGAGTCAGAACGAACGCACCCACGCTCTTCAAGCCATGCGAGACGGCCGCGCGCGCATCTGTATCGCCACCGATGTCGCGGCGCGCGGCATCGATTTGCCGAATCTGGAATTGGTGATCCACGCTGACATTCCGCGCAACAGCGATACCCTACTGCACCGAAGCGGCCGCACCGGGCGCGCCGGACGCAAAGGCGTCTGCGCCTTGATCGTGCCGTATAATTTACGCTCTCGTACCGACCGGTTGTTGCGCGGCGCCAACGTCACAGCTAAATGGGCCAAGCCGCCCTCAGCCGACGATATTTTGAAACGCGATGATGAACGCATCCTTGCAGACCCCACCCTAAGCGACCCGGTGACGGCGGACGAACAGGAATTCGTTCAGGCCATTTTGGCCCAACATGGCGCTGAACAGGTCGCCGCCGCCTTCACCCGATTGTATCGGGCGGGTCGTTCCGCGCCGGAAGAATTGCTGGACGCCGCGCCTCAGGATCGGCAGCGACAGCAGGCGCCCAAACAGCCAAGGCGCGGCTCGGGCGATGCCGATTTTCCCAACGGGGTCTGGTTTTCCTTGTCTGTGGGACGCAAGCATACCGCCGAACCCCGCTGGTTGTTGCCAATGTTGTGCCGCGCCGGTCACCTGACCAAACGAGATATTGGCGCCATAAAAATCCAGGAAGAAGAATCCCATGTAGAGCTGTCCTCCGACAGCGTCGAGCGATTTCTGGAAGCCATCGGGACGGAAGGGGTGATCGAAAAGAACATTACGATCAAACGCCTGGATAATGCTCCGACGGGAGGTGAACAGGCGGCACCTAAACAGAGTCAAAAACCAACCCAGCAGCCACGCCGCGATCGGGAGCCAGCGCGAAAGTTCAACCATCAGCCATCTGATCGGAAGGCATCTGACCAGAAACCATCCGACCGTAAGCCATCCGAGTATAAACCTGCGAAGCGTGCCCAAAAAGAAATAGTGTCCAGCAGGGCACCCGAAACTAAAACCTCTGGAGCCAAAACGTCCGAAGCTGGAGCGTCCGAAGCCAGGACAAATGCAGGCAAACCCTCAGGCCGTGACACCTCTCACAACAAATCGTCTGAACGAAAACCGTCTGAAGACAAACCTTCGGGTCATAAAAAAGGCTGGGCCAAAGCAAAACCAAAAGCAAAACCCAGCTTCAAGAAACCGCGCAAGACGATGACGCTGAAAACCGCCAAGCCCCATCCCCAAGCGACCGCCCAAAACGACGGATCGTTTAAACCCGGCTGCACGCCGCTAAAACGAAAAAAAATCCGCAAAGACCGATAACGCCAAGAATGGCGTCGGTCTAATCTCCGCCTCCATAGTATTCCGCCAGATATGCCGCGCTGAATTTTTCGCTGCGCCGATCTTCCTCGACATGTTGAGGGTCGCGTTTCGACGGTTTGCCATAACCGCCAGCGCCGGGGGTTTCGACCACAATTTTTTCGCCCGGCCCAACGCGGATGCCCGCCGGTTTAATTTCCAACTGGACTGCCGCACCCTCAACTGCAACATGCTGAAAGTGACCCGAAGCGCCCGGCGCGCCGCCAAAAATACCCCAGGGCTGGTTGCGGAACCGTTCCCCCGCGCCGTTGAAGTCACAAGTATGGCCGACCGTTGATATGACCCGGCGCAGTCCCATGCCACCGCGAAATTCCCCAGCCCCGCCAGAATCTTCTACGAAACCGTAGCTTTCAACCAGCAGCGGGTATTCCATTTCGATGGCTTCCACGGGCAGGTTCGACGTGTTGGTAATGTGCACCTGGACACCGTCTGTACCGTCGCGGTCATTGCGCCCACCAAAACCACCACCCAAGGTTTCCAGGTACAGATATCCCACCCCCGTGTTCGGATCGATGCCGGAAAACACCGCCGTCACATTCGCTCCGTTGGAGGCGCCCACGGCGGCGTCAGGCAACGCATCCGCCAGCGCGCCAATGATGATGTCGGCAACCCGTTGGCAGGTATTTGCGCGGGCGGCGACTGTCGCCGGAGCAACACAATCCAGCAACGTTCCCTTTTCCGTCGTAATTTTACACACGTCCAATACCCCCTGATTGTTGGGAATATCCGGATCGACCAGCGCCTTCAGAGAATAACATACCGATGCCTGGGTCGCATTGTCGGTCAAATTTATATTGCCCAGAACCTGTGGCGATGTGCCGGTGAAATCGAAATGGATTTGGTCTCCTGCTTTTTCAATGCGCAATTTTATGGGAATATCAATAGCGCCCAATCCATCGTCGTCCATCACGTCCTCGAAGATGTATTCGCCATCAGGAATCGTTGCGATGGCGGCGCGCATACGTCGCTCCGTTCGGACGACAATGTCTTTAAATGCGACGCGCACCACGTCATTTCCGTAGGTGCCAGTAATTTCAGCCAACCGCCGTGCGCCCAACCGGCAGGACGCAATCTGAGCGTAATAATCGCCGCGGCGTTCTTCGGGCAGGCGGACATTCAACAAGATTAAATCCAGGAGATCCTGTTGCAGTTCGCCTTTGCGGAACAATTTCAGCACAGGAATACGGAGGCCTTCCTGATAAATTTCCGACATGCCGCCCGCCATCGACCCCGGCGCCATACCGCCGATATCTGCGTGGTGCGCGATATTGCAGACAAAGGCGATGATTTCACCTTCCGAAAACACCGGCATCGCCATGTTAACGTCGGGCAGATGCGTGCCACCAGCGACATGAGGGTCATTGGCTATGAACAAATCGCCGTCTTCAATCTCGTTGAGTGGGTATTTCAACAACAAACATTTCATCAGGCCAATCATCGAGGCTAAATGAATCGGCAGGGAATTTTCCGCCTGAACAATCAAACCGCCGCGCACATCACATATTGCCGTGGAGTGATCTCGACGTTCCTTGATGTTGGTCGAATAGGCGCTGCGCATCAGCGCTATATAAGTCTCGTCAGTGACGGAGCGCAGCGCATTGAACAAAATTTCAAGCGTAATTGAATCAAGTGTGGGTGAGGTGCTCATGGCGCAATCTCAATAATTAGGTTCAATTGGATATCGACAGTGGCGAGGTCGCCGGGATGCACGACTGTGGTGGTGTCCAGTTGGCCGATAATGGCCGGTCCAGCGATGGCGTCGCCCGCGCGCAACGCGGCGCGATCATAAAGCGGCGTATCGTCAGCATTATCCGCATCGAAATATACCAACCGACGGCCTACCGGCGTAGGATCTCCACCTTCTGAAACTTCGCCAGCTGGCGCCTCATCTGGTTTACGAAGCCGCCCCCGCGCGGTCAGGCGGAAATTGACCACCTCCACCGGGTCATCGGGATTATGAAAGCCATAGCTCTGTTCGTGCGCTTCAAAGAATAATTTTTTCATGCGTGCAACATCCGGCAAATGTAGCGCCCGCTCTGCGCCCTCAACCTGATCGACAGCGACGCCCAATTCAAAATTCTGCCCGACATAGCGCATGTCGATGACAAGATCGAGACGACGCGCGTCCGGTTCAACGCCTTCATCGGCAAACCACGCCGCCGCGTCTTTCGCCAGTCCTTCCACACGCCCGGCCATTTCAGCAACGGCATCATCTGCCACAAGGGTCCGGGCACTGGCGACAAAATTTTCCTTTAAATCGGACACGACTAACCCTTGCGCGCACAAAATTCCTGGCGCGGCGGGCACGATAACTTGCCCAACGCCCAGCGCCCGCGCCACGTCGACCGCATGCAACGGTCCCGCCCCGCCAAGCGGCATTAATGCGAAACGCCGGGGATCATGACCACGTTCAATGGAGATCACCCGGATCGCGCGCACCATATTGGCTACAACTATGCCCAACACCCCATGCGCCGTGCGTTCAACCGTATACCCCAACTGATCCGCCAAAGGCCGCAACGCATTGGTCGCAGCCACCTTATCCAGCCCCATGGAGCCGCCCAACAGACCGTCTTCGGACAAGCGCCCCAGAACAAGATTGGCGTCCGATACGGTCGGCTCGGTTCCCCCCATGCCATAACACGCAGGTCCGGGGTCAGCCCCGGCGCTGGCCGGGCCCACCTTCAACAACCCGTCGCGGTCGAACCAGGCGATGGACCCGCCGCCGGCCCCCACCGTGTGGACATCGACCATCGGCAAACGGATCGGGAATTCCGCAATGCTTTGGTCGAAATTAACGCTCGCCTCGCCATTGCGGATCAAACAGACATCGGCGCTGGTGCCGCCCATATCCAGCGTCACCACATCGGGTCGACCTGCGGCGCGTCCAATATGCCCTGCCCCCACGACGCCCGCCGCCGGACCGGACAGCGCGGTGCGGATTGGATAAACGCAGGCGCGGTCCGCCGACATCAACCCGCCGCTAGATTGGTTGATTCCCAATTTTGCATCCGGTGCCAACGTCGATAGTTCGTCCTGAAGAAACGTCATGTAGCGACTGACCAACGGCTGCAAATAGGCGTTCAGTACGGTGGTCGAAAAGCGTTCGTATTCGCGAAATTCCGGCTGCACATCTGACGATAATGACACGTCTACGCCCGGCACCGCTTTGCGCAACGCCACGCCGATACGGTTTTCATGTTCGGGGTTCACGAACGCGAACAGCAAACACACTGCAACGGCTTTTACGTCAGCTTCGACAATTTGAGCCACGACCGCATCAATCGCCGCATCGTCGAGCGGTTTGATCACTTGGCCCTTGGCGCCTATGCGTTCGGAAATTTCAAACCGTTGGTGCCGCGGTGCCAGAGGTTGCGGATAATCCGCCTTCAAGTCATAGAGTTTGGGTCGAATTTGACGTCCAATTTCCAACAGATCGCGGAACCCTTCGGTGGTGATCAGGGCGACCGGCGTGCCACGTCGCTGGATCAGCGCGTTGGTAGCCACCGTGGTCCCATGCGCCAACCGTGCGATGGAACCCGGAGCAATCGCCTGGGCCTCGCACAAATCTCGGAGTCCCTGGAGGATAGCCGCGCCCGGATTGTCCGGCGTGGAGGGCGTTTTGTGGACACAACACCGCCCTGACGCATCATCGAAGGCGAAAAAATCCGTGAACGTACCGCCAACGTCACATCCAACATACCAAGCCATTCGTTTTCCTTTAAAGCTACATACGCTTGATCTACCCGAGTCGGTAGTCGAGCCCATCCTTCGCACAAACGCCAGGATGGTTCGCTAGATTTTTCATGTCCAGATCGATCCCGAGCCCTGGCGCGCCAGAGAGATGAAACTTGCCATCGGCGATTCGATGCCCGCAATCCTGCACAACTGAGTCATAGAGCGGCGTTTCACCGACTTGCAATTCAAGCCAACTAAAGTTGGACAACCCGACGCAAGCATGCGCAGACGCCGCCGTGCAAACAGGTCCCGTCGGGTTATGCGGCGCGATGGTCATCGAAAATCCTGCGGCAGCGCTCGCAATCGCATGAATACCAGCGATCCCACCGCAATACTTAACGTCCGGCATCAACACATCATGAGACTCGGCGGCACCGAATATCCCGACATCGCGCGCTGACACCATGGTCTCGCATCCCGACGTAATAATTCCATGCGGCGCGGCCAATTTTCGCAACTTCGCCCACCCTGCCAAAGCGTCGCCATGTTCTGACATCGGACACTCGATCCAGTGCGGACGAAGCGGGGCTAATTGTGCGACCAGCGCCTCCACATCGTCCGCGCCAAGCCGCCAATGGCAATCGATCAACAAGGCCGTTTCCACGCCAATGGCACCGCGAATTGCGGCGACCCTTTCGACGCCCACTCTAATGCGCCGATTACGTTCAGAATCATCCATTTCAGCCTTGGCTATGCCGCTGGGCAAAACACCATCAAACGGCGCGATCTTCACCGCGGCGAAACCCGCATTCAACGCATCCGTTGCTTGTTTCGCACAGCCTTCGGGTGACCGGTCCCGCGTCGCGCGGTTGATGTTGGCATAAAGCAAAATTTCCTGGCGTTGACTCGGTCCAAAATAGTCATGCGCCGGACGCCCCGCGCGCTTGCCCCAAATATCGTTCAACGCCTGTTCGATTGCACTCGACGCCGCATGCCACGCCCGACCGCCGGCCGCATGCGGTTGAGGAACCAACAGGCGCCGTGCGACGTCTTCCAGCATCCCGCGCAAATCTTCCGCCCGCCGTTCAACGGCCAACTTTACGAAATCCTCGTACCCATTCAAACTCGCCTCGCCCCACCCATAGAGGCCATCTTCCGAGGTCACCTTTACAAAAATCCAATTCGTGCGAGCCGATACGCCGAAAACAAACGCTTCAATAGCCTCGATTTTATTTGTCATGTTTTTTAAGCCTGCGCCGCTTCGGCCAAACCGGGCATGTCAAAGTTCCGCTGCATCAAGCCGGACAACAATTCGGCCTTTTGCGCATCGCTCAACGCCATCAATGGGGGCCGCACAGTTTCCCAGGACGCATCGCCGCTGTAATGTGCCGACGCGACCTTTAACGCCGGAATCATCGGGAAGGGCTGAAAGACGCCGCGAATATCATCTAGCGCCGCCTGTTTATCGTCAGCGTCGGGTGCTTGCCAGTTTTCATGCAAATTGGCGATGGCGGCGGGGTTGACGTTAGCTGTCGCGGAAATGCACCCCGCGCCGCCCGCGCGCATGTTCTGCAGCAAAAACGTCTCGCTGCCCGCCAAGACGCGGAAGTCATCCCAACCGCGCTTGATCATGCCTTCGGTGTTGCCCCAATCACCGGAACTGTCCTTCACGCCGACGACGGTTTCGGGATAGGCCCCCACCAGCCGCTCAATTAGATCAAGCGATAGGCCGACCTGGGAAACGGGGGGAATATGATAGAGGTAGATCCGCAAATTCGAACTGCCGACCCGTTCGATGACCTCTGCAAAGCAACGGTACAATCCATCGTCGCTGACGCCTTTGTAATAAAACGGCGGCAACATCAAAACACCACCGCAACCGGCCTTCACCGCATGCGCTGTCATTTTCACGGAATCGCCGAGGGCGCAGCACCCGGTGCCGGGCATCAGCTTTACCGGGTCAATGCCAGCGTCGATCAAACGGTCGAGCAAATCGAGTTTTTCTTCAACCGTTAACGAATTAGCTTCACTGTTCGTGCCAAACACGGAGAGCCCCACATTTTGCGACAACATCCATCGGCATTGTTGAATAAACCGTTCAGCATCGGGGCTCAAATCCTCGTTAAAAGGTGTAATAACCGGGGTTAAAACGCCGGAAAATCGCTCAGGTGCGCTCATGGTGATGGTTCCTCTCAGGGAATTCTGCGAAAGCACACCCGTCGTAACGTGATTGGGCAGATTTGTCGACAGGCTGGACGAGGTTAACCTTCCCCCTTAACCTGACGCAGTATTTCAGGGAGCGACGCTGTGACCAACAAACTTCATTTTGACATTACCGACTGCACGCCCTTCGCCGAGGGTCATGAATTTGGCGACGCTGGCGCCTATGAACGGCTGCGCGGTTGGGTGCGTTACGCTGTCGATCCCAATGCGCCCGCGCAATCCACCGTCGTCGATATCGACAAGGCGCCGGTAAACGCCGAAGGGTTGGTCGAATTTTCCGCCGAAGTTTACATCCTACGCCCAGTGGACTCGGCCAAAGGCAATAAACGCGTGTTTTACGACTACGGCAATCGCGGCAGCCTGCGCGCGGTGCAGTACTTCAACGAAGCCCCTCATTCAAACGACCCCACGACGTTGGAACACTCGGGTAACGGTTATTTCTTCCGCCGCGGATATACGTTGGTGTGGAGCGCCTGGCAGGGTGATTTGTTGCCCGGTGACGACCGTGTTGTGATGGAGTTGCCCGTCGCCACCGACGGCGGCAAGCCAATCACCGGCATGGTCCGCCAAGAATTTATCCCTGCCGAACCAAAATTTTGTTTCCCCTTATCCGGCAGACCCGCCACGCGAAGCCACCCCACCACATCGCTGGACACGTCCAAAGCCAGTTTGACCAAGCGACGTTATCCAGCATCCGAACGCATCGCTATTCCCAGCGACAAATGGCGGTACGCCCTATCGCTAAGCGGCACCGGCGTATCCGGCGAAACCGCCACGCGCGGCGCCAGTGAAAATTCGATCATTCCATCCCCGCAATTCATCTATCTGGACGAAGGCTTCCAGCCCGGTTGGATCTATGAGCTGATTTACGAAGCCCACAGCCCGCTGGTGATGGGGTTAGGTCATGTCGCGGTGCGGGATTTAGTCAGCTTCCTGAAATACAACGATGTCGACGCCAAGGGCGCGCCCAGTCCCGTGGGCCCGGTGGAAAAAGCGTATGGCTGGGGTCGGTCACAAACCGGACGCTGCCTGCGCGATTTTCTGTACCGAGGATTCAACGCAGATGCGCAAGGTAGAAAGGTGTTCGACGGCGCCATACCCCATGTCGCGGGCGCAGGCCGAATGTGGCTCAACCATCGCTTCGCCAATGCGGTTTCGATGGCGGGTCAACAATACGAAGACCATTACATTCTGGCCGACCAATTTCCGTTCGCCTACGCAGAAAGCACCGATCACCTAACCGGCAAGACCGACGCCATCTTAAAACGCCCCGACACCGACCCGCATGTCATGCACACGCAAACAGCGTCGGAATACTGGCAACGCCGGGGCTCGTTGGCGCACACCGACACGCAAGGGAATGACCTGCCGGAACCGGACAACGTGCGCCTGTATCTATGGTCCAGTTCGCAGCATCAGGCGAATCCCATCGACGCCACGCCCGTCAGAGGCGTCTGCCAGAATTTGAACAACAACGTGAACACGGCGATGATCTTCCGCGCCTTGTTGGACGCCATGGATGATTGGGTCACCAATGATGCGCCGCCGCCGGACTCGCGTATTCCCAAGCGCGAAGACGGCACTATGGCGACTTATAAGGAATGGCGCGAACAATTCCCTGACATCCCAGGGCAAATGGTAACGACCGGCCCCGCTGGCCTGCCGCTGGTGGATCATGGCCCGGATGTGGATCGCGGCCTTCTAACCACATTTCCGCCGGAAATCGTAGACTTAGACGGTTACACCATTCAAATTCCCGCTGTGGATTCCGACGGTAACGACGTCGCAGGCATTCGCGCGCCCATGGTGCAGGCACCGCTCGGCACTTATACTGGATGGAACACGCGCCGTCAGGGCTACGGCACCGGCGCGAATTATGAATTCAGCGGCAGCTACATTCCGTTCATGGATTCACCGGAAGAACGCAATTTCATCAGCGATCCCCGGCCCTCCATATTGGAACGCTATGCGACGCCGGAAGGCTACGTCGACGCCATCGAGGAAGCCGCCAAAAGATTAGTTTCCGACCGCCTAATGTTGGAAGAGGATATCGAGCGGACAAAAAATTGCGCCAGCGATTGGGGTCGCCCACGCCATACAACAAAGCTTTAACAACCAAACATCTTTGGGAGAAAATTCATGAATCTAGCCAAAAATTTAGCAGGAAAATCCGCCATCGTCACTGGCGCCGGGCGCGGCATAGGCCGTGGAATCGCCATGTTGCTGGCCAAAGAAGGCGCCAGCGTCATCGTTAACGATCCCGGCGTGGGACGCGGCGGCGAAGCGGAAGACACGAGCCCGGCGGACGACGTCGTTGCGGAAATCACCGCAGCGGGTGGAACCGCCATCGCCAACAAGGACTCGGTCGCCGACTACGCCAACGCCGGGCGTATGATCAAGCAATGCGTGGACACTTATGGCAAGCTAGACATCCTGGTGAACGTTGCAGGCATGTTGCGCGAACGCATGATCTGGAACATGACCGAAGACGATTTCGATCAGGTCATTTCGGTTCATCTGAAAGGCCACTGGAATATGTGCCATCACGCCACCAAGGTGATGCGCACCGCGCGCCAGGGCCGCATTATTAATTTCTCCTCCGACGCTTTCAAAGGCGCCATCGGGCAATGTAACTATTCCGCCGCCAAGGCGGGCATTATTGGCCTGACGCGATCCATCGCACGGGAATGCGGGCGCTACGGCATCACCGCCAACGCCATCTGCCCTATGGCAGCCACACGCATGACCGTAAACGATGCGGTCATCGCCGGTTGGCAACGCCGTCTGGACGCCGGGCTTCTAACACAATCGCAATATGACGCGCGCATGGCGATGCCGGGGCCAGAGTTTGTGGCACCCATCGTCGCATATCTGAGCACGGATGACGCGGAAGACGTCAACGGACAATTGTTCCACGCCGAACGTTCGCGTGTTCACACGTATTATTTTGGCGAAGAGGCGCGGTCGATATACAAGGAAGACGATGGCGGCATGTTCACCGTGGATGAATTGAAGTCGATGGTGCCCGAAGGGTTAATGGCTGGCATCCCCAACATCGCTCCGCGCGAAGACCCCAAGTAACCTAGCGGGTCACCAAATGTCAAAACCTCTTCCCGGCCATGCCCGCGTTGTCATCATTGGCGGCGGCGTGGCCGGGTGCGCCGTGGCCTATCATCTAGCAAAAATAGGCATCACCGATGTCGTGCTGATGGAGCGAAAGCAACTGACCAGCGGCACCACCTGGCACGCCGCTGGTCTGATCGGACAATTGCGCGCCACCAAAAACCTGACAGAGCTGGCGAAATACACCGCCGAACTCTACGCCAATCTGGAAGCTGAAACCGGACAGGCGACGGGCTTCAAACAAAACGGCTCCCTAAGTCTCGCCACAACGCATGAACGATTGGAGGAATGGCGGCGCGCCGCCGATATGGCAAAAGTCTTTGGATTAGAGGTGGAAGAGGTCAGCCTCGCCGAAGCGCAAGCACTGCACCCGTTGATCAATGTGGACGATCTGGTCGGCGCCGTCTTCCTGCCGAAAGACGGACAGATCAACCCCGCTGACGTGACGCAAGCTATGGCAAAGGGCGCGCGCAGCGCCGGAATTGGCATATTTGAGAACATCAAGGTCACGGCAATCACCCAGAAGGATAGCCGGGTCACTGGCGTACGCACAGACCAAGGCGATATCACCTGCGATGTGATCGTCAATTGCGCGGGCATGTGGGGCCAGGATGTCGGCGCGATGGCGGGTGTCGGCGTGCCCCTGCACGCCTGTGAACATTTCTATGTGGTGACCGAACCTATCGAGGGTGCAACCCCCACCCTGCCTGTGCTGCGCGACCAGGACAATTACGCCTATTACAAGGAAGACGCCGGAAAAATTTTGCTTGGCGCCTTCGAGCCCAACGCAAAGCCTTGGGGCATGGACGGCATTTCCAACGATTTCTGCTTCGATGAAATACCCCCGGACATCGACCACTTCATGCCGGTGTTGGAACGCGCCATCAAGCGTATGCCCGCACTGGAAACGGCCGGGATCCGCACCTGGTTCTGCGGCCCGGAAAGTTTCACCCCGGACGACCGCTACCATCTGGGCGAAGCACCCAACCTGAAAGGATTCTTCATCGCCTGTGGATTCAACTCCATCGGCATCCAATCAGCGGGCGGCGTTGGCAAGGTGCTGGCGGATTGGATCAAGGACGGCCATCCGCCCCTGGATTTATGGGACGTGGATATCCGCCGCAACATGCCGTTCCAGACCAACTGCAAATATCTACACGACCGGGTCACCGAAGGCCTGGGTTTACTCTACGCGGAACATTGGCCGTTCCGGCAATACGAGACTGCGCGCGGCGTGCGCAAGTCAGTCCTGCATGATCGCCTGGCCAAGGTGGGCGCTTGTTTTGGGGAAACCGCAGGCTGGGAACGCGCCAACTGGTTCGCCCCAAAAGGCGTCGCGCCCGTGTATGAATATTCTTACGGACGGCAAAATTGGTTCGACCACTCTGCCGCCGAACACAATGCGGTGCGGGAAAATATTGGCCTGTTCGACTTAACCTCTTTTGCTAATTTTACAGTACAAGGATCTGATTCTAAAGCAACTTTAAACAAAATATGCGCCAACAATGTTGATGTCGCGCCGGGCCGGACCATCTACACCCAATGGCTCAATGAACGCGGCGGCATCGAAGCCGACTTGACCGTCACCCGCATCGCCGAAGATGAATATTTCATCGTCACGGCAGGTGCGACGCAAATTCGCGACTTCCAGTGGCTGAAGGATCACATCGGCGACGCCCGCGCTACGGTAACGGACGTAACGGCAGGATACGCGGTGCTGGCGATCATGGGACCCAACGCACGCACTTTTCTCGCCACGATCACCGGCGCCGACCTTTCCAACGACGCCTTCCCATTTGGCGCCAGTCAGGAGATTGACATCGGATACGGGCGCGTGCGCGCAACACGGCTGTCCTATGTCGGCGAATTGGGCTGGGAACTCTATATTCCCACCGACATGGCCCAACACGTATACGACGTAATCGTGGAAGCGGGCGCGGCGTTCGAATTAAAACATGCGGGATATCACGCACTAAATTCCCTGCGCATCGAAAAAGCCTACCGCCATTGGGGTCACGACATCACCGACGAAGACACCCCGTTGGAAGCCGGACTGGGTTTCGCGGTGGCGTGGGACAAACCGGGCGGTTTCATCGGTCGCGACGTCCTCTTGCGTCAACGCGAAGACGGCGTGCGCAAATGCCTGATGCAATTCCTGCTGAGCGACCCCACCAAACTGCTGTACCACAACGAACCCATCTGGCGCGAAGGTGCGTTGGCGGGATACATCACGTCCGCTATGTACGGCCACACGCTGGGCGGCTCCGTAGGGCTCGGCTACATCACCGGCGAACCGGGCGACGACTCGCTCACCGGCGCCTACGAAATCAGCGTTGCGGGTGAACGCGTCCCAGCGGCAGCATCGCTACGCCCCATGTATGACCCGGCGAGCAAGCGGCTGCGGGGGTAGCGCTTAGCAACGCTGCTGAAAATCAATTTGGCACACCCTTGCATTTTGAAAAATACGTCATTCCCGCGAAGGCGGGTATCCAGTTAGATGGTGGAGATTTCGAGAATTTTAGCCCCTATTAATCCAATTCCATCCCGAGTTCATCACCATAAACGCGCCGTCCTTTTGACGTAACAGTGACGGACCGCGTTCCCTCGACGCGGCGGATCCAGCCTTCGGTGAAACTGTGCGTGCATAAGGCGTCGCCGACGGTGCCCGCGATATGGGGGCGCCGCTCGCTCCAATCCAAGCACGGACGACAGAGGGCGCGTTTCGACGCCTTGCGGCGAGAGGCCATGAGTGCCTCGATATCAATCCCAATCCCGTTCAAAAATTTAACACCCGCGTTTGTCACCGCACCGGAACCTTCAGAGAACTCAACGTAACCGGCGTCGACCAAGGCGTCCGCGAGCGCGATTCCCACCCCACCGGCGAGATGATTGTAACAGGTTCGCCCCGCCCGCATGGTTTTGTCACGGGGGCCTACAGAAATGCGCGCAGGGTCCCATGTCGCGGCGTCCGGCATAATGCGTTCCACTATTTGTACTATCGCCGGTGACGCCAATCGATAGTAATCGCGGCGGCGATGTTGCAGGACGCCCAGCAATCCCGTTTCATCTATGCGCGCCAGATGATCTTTAGCGATTTGTGGCGTAACCCCTGCGGCGCGAGCTAATTCCGGTGCCGTCAACGCGCGCCCGCGCCTTAAGGCGTTGAGCATCCCCGCGCAGATCGGACTCTCCGCAAGCATCGCCAGCGCCGAAATTTTAGCAATAGCAGCCATGTGTGAATCCCCTGTGAAGGCGTTATCAGTATACGCATATCCATCTAATTCAGACCACAGCGCCGTTGTCGCAATCCTGATCGTGCGCTACCGTGGCACCCGAAAGGACCACGCATGACCGGAGGACAGCATCCAAAACAATTTGGGGTACTAAGCGTCGATGACCGGCAGGGTTATAGCGGGTTGGCATTTGTCCAGGCGCTGGTCTCGGGAGCACTCCCCCACAATAACATGGTCCGCACGTTGGGCTACGATATCCTCGAGGCGTCGGAGGGTTGCGTCATTGTCATCGCGACGCCGAATACGGACCACCTCAACCCAGCAGGTGGCGTGCATGGCGGACTGGCCGCGACCTTGCTCGATTCGGCCATGGGGCTGGCCGTGCAATCCACATTGGGCCAAGGCCTGGGGTCGACCACCTTGGAATTCAAGATTTTTCTGCTGCGGCCCGTCACACCGAATACCGGTCTGATCCGCGCCGAAGGACAGGTCTTGAAGGCGGGCTGCCGGGTCAGCACGACGGAGGGAAAGTTAACCGACAGCCAAAACCGGCTACTCGCCCACGCCACGACAACCTGTTTGGTCTTTGAATACCCACCCGAAGGGTAGAGGCGGCACAATCATGACCGCGTTAATCGCCTTACTCCCCTGCGCCGCCGTTCTCATCACCGTTCTAGGGTTTCGGCTTAGCGGCATTGTCGCCGCCTCTGCAGCGGCGGCGACAGCCTTCGTTATTTGGCTTGCAGGCATCTTCGTGGGGCCGTCAACACAATCACTTTGGCGCGCGTTTCAGGATACGATCCTTCTGGAGTTATTGGTCGCGGCAGTTATTCTGCCCGGCATTCTGTTTGTCGAGATCAGCAGCCGGGGCGGCGCGTTAAACACGATCAACGATATTCTGCGCATCCTGGAGCTCAGCAAACCAAAAGCAGCGATATTCATTGCGACCGGTGTGGGCGTGATGCTGGAATCCCTCACCGGACTGGGCGTTTCGTTGCTGGTGACCGTGCCGTTATTGATGGCCCTGGTCGAACGGTACCGCGCCATTGGACTGGCCCTTGTTAGCATGAGCTTGATGCCATGGGGCGGACTGTCAATTTCAGTGCTGGTTGGCGCCGAGCTTGGCGGCCTACAGACCAGAGATTTGAGCCTGATGGTGTGGCGGGTCAGCGGCCCGGTCGCCGCCGCTCTACCGATGTTGTGCTTGATGTTCGTTCCCAAGCCATCGATCCATGACCTGACATTCGCGATCCTTGCAGGCCTCCTCCTGTCCAGCGCCATCGGGGTGGCGACATACTGGATTGGCGTCGAGGTCGCCGGGGTTGCAGGCGGACTCGCCGTCATTGCGTTGTCGATGTTACAGGGCCTGCAGGGGTCGCACGCGGGCAAAGCAAATGGCCTCGGCGCGGCGCTCACCGCACCTGCGCTCCGACCCTACGCAATTCTGATTATTGCGGTTGTCGCACAAAAACTACTGATCCCACTTCTAAACGACGCCGGGATCGCCCCGGCACTGTCAACTGGGCGCATCACCTTCACGTTGTTG
The DNA here is from genome assembly GCA_028822585.1 of Alphaproteobacteria bacterium. Classification (GTDB taxonomy): domain Bacteria; phylum Pseudomonadota; class Alphaproteobacteria; order UBA8366; genus JABJJH01. The sequence continues at coordinate 45,236 of JAPKDL010000005.1, forward strand.
AGCTCACCCGGCGTTGCGTTACTGGCCGCATCAATCGCGTCTCTCGCCCTACAGCGCCAGCAGGATCATGGCAGCGCCACAAAACTTCCACCGTCAGTCTTGCGGCGGGCCTGGCGTCCGTTGACGAGCATCGCACTCTTTTTAGCGTCGGCCCGCTTGTTGGTGGAAAGCGGAGCCATCACCGCCCTCGCCAATCTTCTGGCTGGTCTTGGGGCCTATCCCGCCGTGGCCGCCGTAACCTCCCTGGGCGCGTTGAGCGGCTACGTCACCGGCAGCGGCGTCGCAGCGAACGCTCTCTTCCTGTCGGGTGCCACCTCCGCCGGGCGGATTTTCGGCGCCGAGGCGTTGTTTGCAGCCTTGCAAAATAGTGCTGCAAGCCACGCCGCGATGGCGGCGCTTCCGGTTGCAGCAATTCTCCTATCCGCATTGCCCCATCGCACATCGGCGGACGACCACACGGCCATGTCCCTAGGGCTACGCCTTTCCGCCTTATTGGTCATGATCATATTTATGACAGGCGCGTTGCTCTTGGCGACGGGATTGCATCAACCGTAAGCCTCTAGCCTTCCCAACATGAACGTGCGTCTTCCACAAATTACGCTTAGGCTCTCCACCTTGAATCAAGGAGCAAATGTTTGCGTAAAATTGGGGTTGGCAGTTTCGGGAAGACGCTCGCGCCATTTGAGGTGCGTAGCTACCGGTTTCAATGGCCCGCCGATCTTCTGACCTCCTGGGCGTTCGAAATGGAGACGATCATTCTCGGCTGGTTCGTGCTAGTCAAGACTGACTCAGTATTCATGCTGACCGCGTTCGCCTCCCTGCAATATATCGGCGCGTTGATAGCCCCCATGTTCGGCGTCGCCGCGGACCGAGTGGGCCGCCGGGCGATGCTATGCTGGATGCGCGCATCCTACACCATTCTCGCGAGCGTGTTAATGACACTGGGTCTGCTGGACATATTGACCGCGTATCATGTGTTCGCTATCGCCGCCTTGATGGGGGTAATCCGTCCGTCCGACCTGGTCATGCGGAATTCTCTGATCGGCGACACCATGCCGCGCAGCCATTTGATGCCCGCCATCGGCGTGGGCCGCACGACGCAGGATTCAGCGCGGGTCGCCGGCGCCTTGGCGGGGGCCGGCCTGTTTTCCGCCTTTGGCATCGGGACCGCGTATATTTTCGTGGTAATCTTTTACGCCGCCAGCCTGTGCTTCACCTTTGGCGTTTCCCGCATTCGCCCTGCGGATATTATCCGCGATGGCAAGTCGGCACCGCCGCCAAAAGTTTCGCCGTGGCGGGATTTGAAGGACGGCCTTCTGTTCGTCTGGCGGACGCCGCCGGTGCGCGCGGCGATGTGGCTGGCGTTCCAGGTCAATTTGACCGCCTACCCGGTGTTCCTCGGACTGATGCCCTATGTCGCAAAGAAAATCTATCATGTCGATGAAAACGGATTGGGACTGCTGGTCGCGTGCTACGCCAGCGGCGCATTCGTTGGATCCCTGATCATGGCGTGGACCGGCGGATCACGTCGACCCGCCGTGTTCATGGTGACGTTCATTTTTTGCTGGTACGCGTTGCTGATGGTGTTTTCACAAATGACCACTATGGCGACGGGCGCACCCATTTTGGTGCTGGTGGGTATGGTGCAGACCACGGCGATGATATCCATGGCGGTAACATTGCTACAATCCGTGGACGATCAATACCGGGGCCGGGTAATGGGCGTCCGGTCGTTGGCAATATACAGCCTGCCCTGGGGATTGTTGTTGTCCGGCGTTTTGGTCGAACGCGTAGGATACGCCCCTACTGTCGTATTTTATTGCGTTGTCGGCATTTTCTTCACCGCTATAATCGCCGTAAAATATCGCGATGTTTTGCGACGATGATAATTTCTGCGTGACCGTGTAAGGTGACCCTATGCTGACACAAAATGAAAACGACCTTCTAACCCTGACCAGTGCTAATGCGCCCATGGGTCAGTATTTCCGCCGCTTCTGGCAACCCGTCGCGCTGTCCAGTGAACTGCCCGATCGCGATGGCGAACCGTTGCGCGTTAATGTCATGGGCGAACAATTGGTCGCCTTCCGGGATACCGAAGGGCAGATCGGATTGTTCGACCGACGCTGCCCCCATCGCGGAGCTGATTTGTTTTTCGGACGCAACGAAGAATGTGGCCTGCGCTGCGTCTATCACGGGTGGAAGTTTGACGTGACCGGCAAGGCGGTTGATCTGCCCAACGTACCACCCGGCGTCCGACATCACGACACCGTTCACATTAAATCCTACCCGGTGCGCGAATTTGGTGAAATCGTTTGGGCTTATATGGGACCACCCGCGGATAAACTGCCCGAAATTCCACAGTTGGAGTTTGGGCTGGTCCCAGAATCGCATCGCTATGTCAGCAAGAAGCTACAGGAATGCAACTGGGCGCAGACCATGGAAGGCGATCTGGACACCTCGCATTTTTCCTTCCTGCACATGCCCGCCCCTGGCGTCGCATCCAACGCCAATCCGGACGCGCCTGCGGATGAACGGCGCTTGCGCTGGATTCGCAACGACCCGATGCCGCAATTTTCCCTCAAGGCGCATGAGTGCGGGTTTGTAGTCGGCGGCGCCCGCGACGCGGATGACGGCGATACCTACTGGCGCATGACGCAATTCCTGTTACCCGCGCACGGCACCGGGCCATCTACTTTTCCCGGTGAAACCTATTTCGGCTTCACGATCGTGCCCATCGATGACCACTCTCATTGGCTATATGGCTACGCCTGGAATCCAGACCGCCCCATCGGAAATGCGGAACGAGCGAAGATGGATGAAGGCCACGGTGTTCTGGCAAAGGTCGATCCCAACTTCACCGCCTATCGTAACAAGGGCAACGACTATTTGATCGACCGCGAAGACCAGAAGCATAACACCTTCACTGGTGTCAAAGGGTTAGCGGAACAGGACGCGATGATCCAAGAATCCCAGGGGTTGATCTTCGACCGCACCAGAGAAACCCTGACCGCCACCGACGCCGCTATCGTTCGCTTCCGCCGAATGGTAATGGAAGGCGCTCAGGCGCTGGCCAACAACGGCGAAGAACCGCAAGCGCCATGGCTGCACGACAGCTACCACACAAGACCGGGAAGCTGGATCGCTGCGGAAGGCATGCCGTTCGAAGACGTTCTGGTGGAACGATTCGGCGACCCACTGGGCCGGGTGAACAGCAATTAAGGCGGCGTAGCGCTACCCGTTGGCCTTGCCGATCTTCTCCAACTCCGCCGTCATGCCAGTACCGGGATGGTCAACCGCCCATTCCAGGAGTTCAGCGTTCAACCAGTAGAACGCTTCATCAACGGAATCGGTGATGTGGAACAAATCAGTGTCGAGCAGATCAATCGTGCCGAATTCGACCATCGGTTCAAACTCAACGATCTTTCCCCAATAGTCGCCGCCAAACAGAACAATGGGCAGCTTGCCGCGAATTTTATCCGTCTGTACCAAGGCAAAGACTTCCATGAATTCGTCCAGTGTGCCAAATCCACCTGGCATGATAGCCACCGCCTTGGCCAAATAGACCAGCCAGAATTTGCGCATGAAGAAGTAGTGGAATTAAAACGCCAATCCATCGGAAATATACTCATTGGGATATTGTTCAAAGAGCAGTGAAATATTCATACTGATTGTCGTACCGCCAGCTTCTTCGGCTCTCCGGTTCGCCGCGTCCATAATGCCGGGACCACCGCCGGTGACAACCGAAAAGTGCTGGCTGCTGCCAAGCCCATTGTCGCCAAGTTCCTGCGCCCAAACCGTTAACCGCGCCGTCAACTCCCGCGATTCTACATAATACTTCGACATTTCGACCGCCCGATTGGCGCGCCTGAGGTCGTTTGCAGACGCATCTACCGACAACGCTTTCAGAGCGGCTTCCGAATTTTCGCGCGCCTCAATCCGGGCCGAGCCTAAAAACACCAACGTGTCTTCGATACCGGCGTCGCGCAGCCGTTTTTCCGGGTCCAGATATTCCACCATGATCCGCATAACCCACGCATCGCGGCTGTTGACGAAATCTGTATTTCAAATGGCTCTATCGGGCATGTGACAGGGCATTGGAATTACTCCTCTTTAATTTTATTGTACGCTAAGTATACGAACGCAAAGCCTAACAAACGCCTTACACAACGATGTCGCCAGCGACAAGGACACCACCTATGAAAATGTACGTCACCCACACCTCGCCCTATGCACGGCTGTCCCGTATGGTCGCCATCGAAAAGGGCCTGGAGAATCAGGTCGAAATCATCGCCGCGCAAACCCGCACCGAAGACAGTCCGTATTACGACATCAATCCGTCCGGGCGTGTACCGTATCTGGTACTTGATGACGGCACAGGTTTGGAAGAATCAGCACTGATTTGCTACTACCTGGATCATTACGACAGCGCACCAACCTTATTTCCGCAAGACGAGAGCGCAATTTTCCAGGTAAAACGACTGGAAGCCATCGCGCGGAGCATGTTGGACGGCATGGGCGTGTGGGGCCGTGAATTCGTCTACCGCCCTCCGGAACTTCGGTCAGACTTCATCATCCGTCACGAAACCGCCCGCGCCTTTCGCATGTGCGATGTTTTTGAAGACGAAGTTGAAAACCCAGTCATGACCGGGTTGGTAAACATGGCGCAGCTCACTTTGGCCTGCGTGTTTCACGGCCGCGACAACCAGCCCGACGGATTCAACTGGCGCAACGGACGACCCAAACTCACCGCCTGGGTGGACAGGATCGGCGAGCGGGCATCGGTCGCCAACACGCTGCCACCGCCGCCGAAACATTGATTGGAAAATCCAAACAGCTATGAAACCGCGTGACATGACCGAAGACAGACCTCATATCCGGCTCGCCAGGCTCGGGCGGCATTGACGCGACGAAAATACCCGGTGCCCTAGCGGCGGGGCATGCAGGCTCCAATATGTTGATAGCGATGTTCCCGCGCATGATCGAACCTAACTTCGAACCGGCGGGCTATGCGCGGAAAATTCTCAAAGACCTCGAAATGTTGCACAATCTGGCCAAAATTATGTCCGGATCATCTCCGGTGTGCCGCCAGACCGCCAGCCTGTTCCGCATCCTGAATTCAACGGGACATGAGGGGGACTGGACGGCATCGCCGTCTTGAAGCTCTTTGACGGCAGGGGGTCGGTTTAAGCGCCGGTCACCCCTACGCAAGAAACCGCGGCGCATAAACGACCGGTCCAGAGTCACCCTTTAATGCGTTTGGCGTCATTTCCAACGCCGTAAAATACGCCCTTGGATACTCAGTCTCGAACGCCTCGCTCAAAGCGACGCTGAATCCATACCGCGTGGAATACATAGGGCCACCAAGTACAAAGGCCGCCTTCCAATGCTCACGTGCCGCCTGCGTTAGACCGTCACGCATGAACACCCCGCCAACCCCTAGGTTCTGATACTTTGGCGATATAACCACAGGCACCATTTTCAAAAATTGCCTGAGCGCCTAAAGTCACGAAATAACCCATGGTAAATGTTACCGTCACACCTTTACACAACCGTAGAAAAATAGCTGTTCCGCCCTTTTTCAAAGAACCGACCAAATCAACTTCACCGAGCAGGCCAAAAGCTTCCCGAATACATTACGTATGACGACTTAGCCTTCCTATGTTTCGGAAATTATAATAACATTCGTGGTAAAGTTGGTCTCACATAGGCCGATATATTCGTTCGGCATTATCATGGAACAACGCGGCCTGATCGAGCGGTTTAAACCCGGTGACTATTGTCTTGAAGCCGTTAAAAATACTGGCAAACCCACCACAAATTCTATCAACCGGAAAATTGGAGGCAAACATGCAGCGCTCGACGCCGAACAGCGCGATGGTCTCTCTCACCACGCCACCATTTCGGTCCACCGTCCAATCTTGTCCTGGCACGCCCAGTCCGGATATTTTAACCGCCGTGTTGGGCTGTTCGGCGAAGACAGACATCGCGGCGCGCCACGCGATCACTCCGGCGTCGCTGCGGTCAGATGGCAAACCTGTGTGGTTCAGAATAATCAACGTGTCAGGAAAGTCCTGAGCCAACCGCGCGGCCTCAGCCAAATGCCACCACGGCGTTTGCAAATCGTAATGGAGCCCATGGCTCTTTAATAAACTATAGCCTTCGCGAAAATTGGGATCGTCCATCGACCCCGGTGCGCCCACAACAACTTTCTCCGGTGACAACGCGGCCTTAGGTTTCTGCCGAACGCTCCGCACTAAAGGAAAGGCCGCGTGGCCGTCAAGAACCACCGCGATGTCGTCCCGGTCAAACCAAGCCTGACCGACAATTGCGTTAGGATACCCTGTCGCATCATGCAATTTGTGCAACCATCTAGTTTCGCCAACGGGGTCGCTCTCGTCCCACTCCGCTTCCATATGAACCGTCTTCACAACATTCAATCCCGCAGCGTCGCGTTGGTAATCTTTGATCAAATAATTCTGACAAATATCAGAGTAATCCCCATAGCGAAACGGAATCTGCGGCGTTCGGCACAGCCAAGAGTGTCGGCCCATCTCTAGATCCCAAAAATGATGATGGGCGTCGATTATAGGAAAGTCAGCCATCTCGTGGATTTATCCATCATCTTGTGTGCAACCTAAAAACGCCGTTTAATCTTATGTGCATTATTCTTTCGGGCAATGAGAAAGAGGCAAACATGCCAAAAATACTTACGGAAACACAAGTCGCGGGTTACCATGAGAAAGGCTATGCCTTTCCCTTCTCTGCGATGCGTGCGGAGGACGCGCGCAAGTACCGCGAAAAACTCGAAGCACATGAAGCGCAAATTGGCGGAAAGCTAACCGAGCTTGGCGGCTCCGCTCGATTCAAAAACCAGCTGTTGCTCACCTGGGTCAATGATCTGGTCAAACATCCCACTATACTGGATGCAGTCGAAGATATAATCGGGCCGAATATTATGTGCTATACAAGTACGTTTTTTATCAAGGAGCCAAACAGTCCAGCGATTGCCGGATGGCATCAGGACTCAACCTATTTTGGATTGCGCCCACACGAGCATATCACCGCCTGGCTGGCGTTGTCGGCATCGACAGCAGATAGCGGGTGCCTGGAATTCTTACCAAAGAATCTGAGGCAGTTGAAACACCAGGAAAATGCCATGGAACACAGCGTTAATGGTGGCAAACAAAAAATTATCGAAGGGTTTGACAGTAAGAACGCTATATTGGCACCCATAGAACCAGGATCATTTTCATTACACAACACATTGTGTATTCACCGCTCAGCACCGAACAATTCATCCTACCGGCGGATCGGCATCGGGATCAGCTATATCCCAACACAGGTTCGCTGTGTTGGCTCGCAACGAATGTACGCAATGCTGGTTCGTGGCCAGGATTCATACGGACATTTCGACCTGGAACCCTCCCCCAAATCCGATTTAGACGCCGACGCCCAAGCCGCACACGACGCTGTCTATAAACGCTACCGAGAAAACTATAACGAACAGCTTGATTGGCACAAAACAGGGCGCTCGGTCCCAGATTCGTAATTGCGAGCCTACGCAACAGCCATATCTGAAACGCCCAGGGGAACTTCCCCCACGACGGTGACGCGCTGCATGTGGCGGCGATGGCCCGAATAATCGTTCAACGCGTTATGCAGTACACAGCGATTGTCCCAAAATGCTACCGAATCCTTTCGCCACCGCAGACGGCAAGTGAATTCCGGTTTGACCGCGTGGGCGCCAAGAAATTTTAACAGCGGGCGGCTTTCCGCCTCACTCCACCCTTTAACGCCAATTGTGTATATGTCGTTGATAAACAGACAGCGTCGCCCGGTGTCCGCATGCACCCGGATGAACGGGTGTTCCCACGTCGATTCCGACGTCTCATCCGCTTCAATTGTCATCGCCGCGCGGCTACGACTGGCAATGGCTTTTGCGGAATAGGACCGGCGTGGACTGTGGATCGCCGTCAACCCATCCAGCATGTCTTTCATGCCGCTGGACAAGGTTTCATAGGCCAGATGCAAGTTTGAAAACATCGTGTCGCCACCGACGGCGGGCACCTCCCGCGCGTATAGTATGGAGCCTAAGGGCGGTTCCCGCTTAAAGCTGAAATCAGAATGCCAGGCGCCACCGAAATTGACTTCGTCCCGCGCGGTTTTGACGACTTCGATAATAGCCGGGTAGTCATCCATCCCCTTCACAAAGGGCGCGATGTCCAAGTCACCGAACCGTCGGCCAAACGCCAAAAGCTGTTCCGGCGTCATGTTCTGGTCGCGGAACATGATCACCAAGTGGTCGCGAAACGCCTGTTTGACTTCCGCAAAGGTTTCATCGTCGAGATTGGCGAGATCAACGCCGCCAATTTCGGCGCCCATGGCACCGGATATCGGCGATACGGCAAGTCGTTTATAGATCATATTCTGCTCTCATAAATTGATACATTCTATGTGCTATACAGGCCGTTCCCCGGTGATAGACAAACGATACATTTCCCGCCGATGACCATGATAATCATTCACCGCCAGATGCTGAGCCGCGCAATTATCCCACACCGCCAGCACGTTGGGTTCCCACTGATAGCGGCACGTAAATTCCGGGCGCTGCTGGCATTGATACAAATATTCCAGCAACGGCTGGCTTTCAGCGTCAGTCCAGCCTTCGATCCGCGCGGTGTGCAAGGCGTCCACATATATCACCTTGCGACCATTGATCGGGTGGGTGCGCACCAAAGGATGCGCCGCTTCCAGCACCGCTTTATCATGGCCAGACAATTTAACGCTTTGATATGAATTTCCCACCGCGCGGCCCCCACCTCTTCGCACCGCCGTACTGTGGACCGCACGCAATCCGGCCAGGGTTTCCTTCAACCCGTCAGATAGCGCGTCATAGGCCAGGTACATATTGGCGAACAAGGTGTCTCCGCCCGCTGGCGGCGTCTCCACCGAATACAACGCCGTCGCCTTGGGCGGGATGTCGGCGTAGGTGGTGTCGGTGTGCCAGCCTTCACCAAAATTCTTGGTTTCATGCGGTTCTTTGACCAGGGAGAACACACGGGGTTCTTCGGGCAGACCCGGTGAAAAGGGATATTTTCCAACCGGCCCAAAATGACTGACAACATCCGCCAACGCCGTCGGGTTGAGAGTCTGGCCAGGGAAAAACAACGCGATCCTATCCAGATAAAGCGCGTGGATTTCATCCCAAACATCGTCGCTCGCGTTCGCCAAATCAACGCCGCGCACCTCCGCGCCAATGGCACCGCTCAACGATTGGTGATCAATATATCTGTAATTCATAACGCCAAACTATCCACCGCCAACAGCCTCTTTACAAGCGCGAAGGGATCGTTACCAATGCGGATTGCATAGGCTAATTGTCGCGGAGGCAAGAAAATAATGGCTAAATTTCTCAAGTCGGGATTGAACAAATCTGAACGTGACGACGCGGACGCCAAGGTGCGCGCCCAAGTCGAATCTATTCTCGGCGATATCGAAGAACGCGGCGACGCCGCTGTTCGTGACCTGTCCAAAAAATTTGACGCTTGGAGCCCACAGGACTTCCGGTTGTCGGAAGCCGACATCGAAGCCGCTCTCAGCAAAGTCGCAAAGCGTGATTTGGACGACATTCGCTTCGCCCAAGAGCAAGTACGCAATTTCGCCACCATCCAGAAAGACAGCATGGCCGAAATCGAAGTCGAAACCATGCCCGGTGTCGTGCTGGGGCACAAGAATATCCCGGTCAATTCCGTTGGGTGTTATGTCCCCGGCGGCAAATACCCCATGATCGCCTCAGCCCATATGAGCGTCGTCACCGCCAAGGTCGCGGGCGTCAAACGGATCGTCGCGTCGGCCCCACCCCAAGGCGGCGCGCCTCACCCCGCAATTGTTGCGGCTATGCATCTGGGTGGCGCGGATGAAATACTCGTCATTGGAGGCATCCAGGCCGTGGCGGCGATGGCGATGGGCACCCAAACCTTAGCGCCGGTGGATATGCTGGTCGGGCCAGGCAACATGTTCGTGGCGGAAGCCAAACGGCAACTCTATGGCCGGGTTGGCATCGACTTATTCGCCGGCCCGACGGAAACGTTGATTATCGCCGACGACACCGTTGATGCGGAACTTTGCGCTATCGATTTGCTGGGCCAGGCAGAACATGGCCCAACCTCCCCCGCCGTTTTGATGACCACCTCAGAAACCCTGGCGCGCGCGACTCTGCAAGAAGTTGATCGCCAGCTGGAGGTATTACCAACGGCAAAAATCGCACGCGAATCCTGGGCCAACTACGGCGCGGTTATATTATGTGAGAGCGTGGAAGAGATGCGGATCGAAGCCGACAAGCTGGCCTTTGAACATGTCCAGGTAATGACCGAAGACCCAGATTATTTTCTGAACAACATGACCAATTATGGCGCGCTGTTCCTAGGCCCCCGCACCAATGTGTCTTATGGCGACAAGGTGATCGGCACCAACCATACCCTGCCCACAAAACGCGCAGGTCGTTACACGGGCGGCTTATGGGTTGGCAAATTCATCAAGACGCACACCTATCAACGGATTCTGACTGACGAAGCGTCCGCAAAAATTGGTGAATATTGTTCACGGCTTTGCATGCTGGAAGGGTTTGCAGGCCATGCGGAACAGGCCAATATACGCGTGCGTCGTTATGGCGGGCGCAACATTGAACCCTACACCGCCGTGGAACCACTCTCGTGAGCGGCCATATCGCAATCGCCGGTGGCGGATTGGTGGGCTCCGGCTGGGCTATCGTATTCGCGCGCGCCGGTGAGTCCGTGCGAATCTACGACGCCGACGCCAACATCCGAAATGGCATCATGGATGTCATCCGAGGACAACTAGAAGATCTAAAGGACAACCGCCTTGTCGATGATGTCAACGCCATACTGGACCGCATCCAGGTGTGCAGCACCCTGCAATATGCGATTGGCGGAGCGATTTACGTCCAGGAATCCGTATTCGAACAGACCGACGTGAAAACCGAAATCAGCGCTGCCATTGCGCCATTGCTAAGCGATGGCGCGGTGGTCGGAAGCTCCACCTCCGGCATTCCCGCATCGGACTTCACCGAGAACCTGACAAACCGGAACAGGTTTCTGGTCGCCCACCCCGTCAACCCACCTTATCTGGCACCCATCGTGGAGATCGTACCAACGCCGTGGACTGACGAATCCGCCGTAGAAAGCGCCATGGCGTTGATGCGCACGGTTGGCCAGTCCCCGGTATTGGTGCGGCGTGAAATCAAAGGCTTTCTACTTAATCGCTTGCAAGGCGCCTTGTTGCGCGAGGCCTGGGCGCTGTTTGAAGGGGGATACGCCAGCGCCGAAGACATCGACAAAACCGTATCGGAAGGACTGGGCCTGCGTTGGTCCTTCATGGGTCCGTTCGAAACAATTGACCTCAACGCGCCCGGCGGCGTCAAGGATTACGCCGAACGGCTAGGGCCTCTGTACCACGCCATCGACGCCTCGCGCGACAATCCACAGCCGTGGAGCCCAGATTTAATCCGTGCCGTCGAAGCGGAACGTCGAACGGTGCTGCCCAAAGCTGACTTGGCCAAACGCCGTAATTGGCGGGATCGGCGGTTGATGGCCTTGGCCGCGCATAAAGCCTCCTTAAAGGATTAAGCGATATGGACGACGCGCTTACCAAAACAATCGAAGCCTTTCGCCTGGATGGCCTCCAGGGGGTCGTAACCGGGGCATCTCGTGGTCTGGGGAAAGGCTGCGCACTGGCGCTGGCGGGCGCCGGGGCGGATGTTACGGTGATCGGGCGCAATCAGGTGGATTTGGACTCCGTCGCGGAAGAAATTCGCGCCGTGGGTCGGAAAGCAACCGTCATCACGGTCGATGTGACCAATATCGATTTGTTTGCAGACAAGCTCGGCGAACTATCTCGCATTGATATTTTCGTCAACAACGCCGGGACGAACCGTCCACAGCCGTTCTTGTCGGTCGATCCGGAAACCTATGACGCCCTGATGGATGTAAACTTACGCGGCGCGTTTTTCGCAGCCCAGGCGGCGGCGCGGATGATGGTGGCGGCGAAACGCGGTGGGTCGATCATTAACATGTCCAGTCAGGCGGGACACCGCGCGCTGCGCGACCGAACCGTCTATTCCGCCAGTAAATTCGGATTGGAAGGCTTGACCAAGGCGATGGCCTTTGAATTGGCGGAACATAGCATCCGCGTCAATGCGGTGGCGCCAACCTTTGTCGAAACTCCCTTGGCCAACCAGTTCCTGCAAAATAAGGACTTTCGGAATTATGTCGAAGGCAAGATCAGACTACCCCGGCTTGGACAAGTCGACGACGTCGCGGCGGCGGTGCTGTATCTCGCGTCTCCCGCTGCTTCCATGGTCACGGGGACGTCGCTGCTAGTGGATGGCGGCTGGACGATTCACTGATGTCCCTGAGATGTGGAGGGCCCTGCGATAGGCCGCGTTACAGTCACCACGGTCCCAACGCCAATTTTGCTTTCAGTCACAAGCGCGCCTACATAAGGTTCGACGAAGGATTTTACAATGGCTAAGCCAAGGCCCGTGCCTTCCTGGAGTTTATATGGATCGGAGTCCACACGTAACGTATAAAAGGTCCAGTGAGATCTAGAATTTTGTCCTTTGGCACACCAAGCCCGGCATCTCGAATTTCAAATTTCAAGATATCGTTAGTCGCCAACACCGTTAATGTAACTCTGCCGTACTTCATGGTGAATGCTGTAGCATTTGACAAAAGGTTCGAAACGATCGGCTTGAGGGCCCAGTAATCGGCTACGGTTTCCGGTAGGATGTTTGGAAGTTTTTTAGAAAAGCGAAATTTTTTTGCACCATTTCTTCGTCAAAAACAGGGGTGCAGTCCTGAATGGTTTCGTGAAGGTTAAGTGGTGTCGCTTGGATCTGATGTTTCTCAGCTTCAATCGCAGACAAGTGCAAAAGACATTTGATCAGGTTTAACAAATGTCCGCCGCTAGACTCGATATCCTTGGCATATTCATCCATCCCCGCTTCGATCAAGGTTGTATCTTCGGCGCTCATCCGCTTGCGCATGTCGACGCTGGTCACTTCGCCTACGAAGACCGGATGAATTTGGCGGATGGTAGCGCTCACGATAGGACTCCCTGAAAATCCTTTAGCGCTGCTGGCTTGCGGGTCTATTCCCAGGCAGCGTATAATTGTGGTCCGAGTTAGGCAAACTCAGCCGGTGCGGCAAATTCAACAGGAGCAACATAATATGAGTGGTGGTCCCTTGGATGGAATCCGCGTCATTGACATGACGACGGTCGTCGTCGGCCCTATTTGCGGGCGAACCCTGGCGGACCAAGGCGCGGAGGTTATCAAGGTCGAAGCACCCGGCGGCGACCTCCTGCGCACCATGGCGCAGGGCAGCCGCAATCCCGGCATGTCCGGCAAGTTTATGAATTTCAACCGCAACAAACGCTCAATCTGCCTGAACCTGAAACATCCCGACGGTGCCGCAGCGATGAAGAAATTAATCCAAAGCGCCGACGTCTTCGTCAGCAACGTGCGGCCGGAAGCGTTGGAACGCGCTGGATTGGACGCCGACTCCCTGCTCGCGGAAAACCCGCGCTTGATCCATTGCGGCATACTGGCCTTCGGGCGCGGCGGGCGGTACTACAATCGCCCCGCCTATGACCCCATCATCCAAAGCCTGTCCGGTGTCGCCGGCACGTTCGAACGCGCCATTGGCCAACCTCGATTTGTGCCGATGGTGATGACCGATCACGTCACTGGTCTTATCGCCGCACAATGCATCGGGTTCGCCCTGTATCGCCGGGAACGCACCGGCAAAGGGGAAGCCGTTGAAGTGCCGATGCTAGAAAACATGGCGTCCTTCGTCACCAGCGAGCATCTGGGCGCGGCCACCTTTGATCCGCCCGTTGGGCCCACCGGCGATGGCCGCTTGTTGAACAAAGACTACCGTCCGCTGGCCACGGTCGACGGCTATATCACCGTTGGCCCCAACACCAACCCGCAGGCCTTCGCTTTTTTCGACGCCATCGGACGCCCCGAACTCAAAACCGACCCGCGTTTCGATAGCGCCGCCCACCGGTCCGCCCACGCGGCGGATTATTTCCAGGTACGGGGCGAAGGATTGCTGCAAAAAACCACGGATGAGTGGCTGGATATTTTCGAAAAACTAGATGTGCCCGCGGCACGGTACAATTCCATCGATGATTTGATGGAGGACCCCCACCTCAACGACGTCAATTTCTTCACCACCGAAGACCACCCCAGCGAGGGCCGCATCCGGCGCACCAAAATCCCCAATGTCTTTCACGGCGGCATGCGCAAAGACGAACTGCCCGCGCCGCTCCTGGGACAGCACACCGGTGACGTGTTGCAGGAAATTGGCTATAGCGACGAAGATATCACGCGCATGTGCGACGAAGGGGCGGTGTCCTAAGTTTTGCGTTAAGCGTTGAGTAGAGATTCCATTGCAAACAAAATTAGTGAAATAATTTCGTGGAGAGCCCACTTTGACGGATCATCGACGCCAAGGTTTTAGATAGGGTATCCTGGTCAATGTTATGAACATGAGACCGTAATCACACACCGTTTACCGTTAATATGAGCATCATAAATTCTGCGGCTTCCTTTTCGCTGAACTTGCCAAAAACCGGTTTCTTCAAGAATTCCTACACCGGCCTATAGTTTACGCAGGCGACGGAAGCATTATTCCGGCGCGGCCGTCACCGTTGCCGTTCGGTTTGAAGATTGCCTGGAAGACAAGCCGGGCAAACTTTATAAGCAATGCAAAAGGAGCCTTCCGCCTTAAAAGTGCAGATTGTTCGTCTTCGGGAAGCGTGCGAATATATTGGACATACTAAGACATGGCTATATCCAGCGATTGTCCTGTCCTTCTGCATATATTCTGATTAGATTTTTCATCGGCTGACTCTGAGTTACCAAAGTCTACCCTTCCCCCGTGTCGCACGGTAACGCCCTTACAGCGACATTTGAATTCTCTTTAGTGCGTAGTGTAACCACCATCAATAAGTAAATCCGTCCCCTGCATGTAGGTCGCGTCCGTCACCGCCAGGTAATAGGCGAGCTCGGCAACTTCTTCGGGCTTACCGAAGCGGCCTGAGCGCAAATACGACGTGCGCGTTTCCGCGTAATCCGGGTCGTTCTCCAACCGGTCGAGGATCGGTTGGGTCAACACGGGACCGGGACTGATGGCGTTCACGATTATGTTTTCCCGCCCCAATTCATAAGCCATGGTTTTGGTCAGATGGATCAACGCTGCCTTGGTCAAACCATACACGGCGCGATTATCAAAGGTGATGTGTCCCATTTGGCTGGCGATATGAATGATCCGCCCCCCGCCTTGTTCGCGCATCGTCGGCAACACCGCCTGGCTGGCGAAAAATGCCGCCGACACATTAACCGCCACTATTTTATCAAACTCTTCGCGGGTGAAATCACCAAACTTCACATGGTCACGGATGCCTGCGTTGTTCACCAACACATCAATGCGGCCAAATTTTGCCACCGCGGCGGCGATCATGGCTTCCGGTGCATCGGGTTTGGACAGGTCGAATAAGCCCGTTTCCACCACGCCGTTCCCTGGGCATAGCTTCCGGCACTCTTCCGACACTTTCGCCAAACCATCCGCCGTTCCTTCAGCAGCGAGGAAGAGCGACGCGCCTTCGGCGGCGTAACGGCGGCCAATGGCGTCCCCAAGCCCCTTTTCCGTCGACGCGCCAGTAATGACCGCAACCTTGCCCACTAATTGCCCATCCAAGTTCCCCATACCGCGACCCCCCCATTTTTGTTTCCAGGCTCAAGCCTGTTTCCGCACAATCGCGTGGATACGGTCGTGCAACTCAACATGTTCAGGATCATCGAAACCCAGCCGTTCATAGGCTTTGACCATGGCAGACAGATATTCATAGCACCAGCCGTTCGGCCCTTTCGCCCCGGACATGACCCAGGCCTTGTCTTCAAGTGACAACTCGCCCGCAAAATTTTGATGCGCCTCATTGGCGACATAAACCACGCCGTGCACGATACCCTGTTCCGTTTCCAACGGTAGCCAAGGCGCGTGATAAACGCCCGATGACATTTCCCGAACCCACAACGCCTCCAACACCTCTTCAAGGGTATGATCATTAGCCAATCGAAATGCGACGCCTTTTATCGGACCACCGCCGGGCACGATGCCCAAGCCTAGACCCGGCCGTTCCGGGCTGCCGCGCCCTCGCGTAGTCCAGAAACAGAACGAGCGGCGATGATCGTTTAGCGTCGCAATGCGTTTTTCCGCTGGTTCAAAACGGGGGTCCCACATCAACGATCCGTATCCGAAGATCCAAATATCATCGCCATTGGGGTTGCGCGACAATGTGTCCGCCATGTTGGCGCGGCGCACCTCATCAGGGAAATTGAACGGTTTCAATTCCTTTGGTAATTCAACAGTCATCGTAGTGCTACAAAGTCCCTAGCGCTTCGCGCAGACAATAATTCAACATCCCGCCATGTGCGTAATATTGGACATCGACGACCGTGTCCAAACGGCTGGTCAACTCAATGTCCTCATGGCTTCCATCGGCGCGCGTGATGCGGCACGCGACATTCATGCGCGGCGTCAGCGCGCCATCCAACCCGGTGATATCGAAAGTCTCGCCACCGTCCAGCGCCAGTGTCTTGCGCGTTACACCCTTTGGAAACTCCAGGGGCATGACGCCCATGCCAATCAGATTGGAGCGATGAATGCGTTCCAGACTTTCCGCGATGACCGCGCGAACGCCCAGCATCTTCGTGCCCTTCGCTGCCCAGTCCCGTGACGACCCCGTGCCGTAATATTCGCCACCAATCACCACCAACGGCACATTGTCCGCTGCGTATTTGACTGCAGCGTCAAAGACGCTCATCACCATACCCGACGGCATGTGACGGGTGAACCCGCCTTCAGTGCCCGGCACCATTTCATTGCGGAAGCGAATATTTGCGAAGGTGCCGCGGATCATGACTTCATGGTTCGTGCGCCGCGTGCCATAGATATTGAAATCCTGCGGCTCAACGCCCCGGTCCAGCAGGTATTGCCCGGCAGGAATATCCACTGGAATGGCGCCTACCGGCGAAATATGATCCGTCGTGGTCATGTCTCCCGCCATGATCAGCGGTCGCGCACCGTGGATATTCGCGACCGGCGCCGGCTTCAGCCCGGCACCTTCGAACAGTGGCGGCAACTTGATATACGTACTGTCTTCATTCCAATCGAAGGTCACGCCGTTGGAAACAGGCAATGCCGCCCACCGGTCGTCGCCATCGAAAGCGGTGGCATAGCGCGCTTGATACAAATCGGGCGTCACAGCGGCGGCAATCACAGCGTCGATGTCCGATTGGCTGGGCCAGACGTCTTTGAGGTAAACAGGCGCACCGTCTGCGCCCTCGCCCAACGGCTCACGGGTCAAATCCCGGTCCAGAACGCCCGTAATCGCGTAAGCGACGACCAGCGGCGGCGACGCCAAATAATTCACTCGGCACAACGGATGGACCCGGCCTTCGAAATTCCTATTGCCGGACAACACCGCGCCAACGACACGGTCACTGTCATTGATGGTTTGGGTAATATTTTTATCCAGCGGGCCCGACAAACCGCCGCAACTCATGCAGCCAAAGCCGACGATGTTGAACCCAAGCGTATTCAAATCATCCTGCAATCCGGCTTTCTCTAGATAGTCGGCGACGACAGCGGACCCCGGCGACAACGATGTCTTCACCCAAGGCTGAACCTTCAACCCCTTCGCCACCGCGTTGCGGGCCAGCAATCCCGCACCAATCATGACCGCCGGATTGGAGGTGTTGGTGCAACTTGCAATCGCCGCCAACACAACCGCGCCGTCCTGTAATTCATAATCAGCGCCTTCGACAGCAGCCGCGGCGCCATCACGACCCATGTCGGCCATGGCGTCGGTATAGCTTTTGGGTACCTGGCTCAACGAAGTGCGCTGGTTGGGGCGATAAGGCCCAGCGAGACTGGTTTCGATATCACCAAGATCAATGTTGACGATGTCCTTGAACGCCGGGTCACTGTCACCGCGCCACAACCCTTGTTCCTTGGCATAGGCTTCCACCAGCGCGATCTGATCCGCGTCACGGCCCGTGGTGCGCAGGAAATCGAGCGTCCGGTTATCGATGGGGAAATATCCCATCGTCGCGCCATATTCTGGTGCCATGTTGGACAAGGTCGCGCGATCGGTTAGCGCAAGGTTTTCCAGACCTGGACCGCAGAATTCAACGAACTTTCCGACAACGCCATGCGCGCGTAGCCGTTCCGTTACGGTTAGAACCGCGTCCGTGGCCGTCGTACCTTCCGGCAACGACCCCGTCACCCGGCATCCGACCACTTCGGGTATCAGCATCGATACGGGCTGCCCCAACATGGCCGCGCCCGCTTCCAACCCACCAACGCCCCACCCCATAATGCCCAGGGAATTGATCATCGGCGTGTGGCTGTCCATGCCCAACAACGTGTCGGGATAGGCGTAGTGTTCGCCATCCCTGTCTTCCGTCCAAACTACGCGGCCAATATGTTCCAGATTGACCTGATGCAGAATGCCCGCGCCCGGCGGCGCCACGCGGATATTGCTGTAATTTTCCTGCGCCCATTTTACAAAGCTGTAGCGTTCACTGTTGCGTTCATATTCGCGCGTCATATTTCGCGCCAAGGCGTCGGGCGTTCCGTGGAAATCAACGGTGACCGAATGATCAATGATCAAATCAATCGGCAGACGCGGGTTAATCGACGCCGGGTCGCCGCCCAACGCTTTCACTGCATCACGCATGGCGGATAAATCGACCAGCAAGGGCACGCCAGACATATCCGGCATAAGGATACGCACGGGATGAAACGCCACTTCACGTTCCGGCGCGTCCTGATCCGCCCAACGGCCCAACACGCCGAGATCATCTCGCGAGACCGAGATGCTATCCAAATTCCGCAGTAGATTTTCGGTCAACACCAACAGTGATTTCGGCAACCGAGAAAAATCTCCCATCCCCGATTCTTCCGCAACGCGCAAGCTGTGATAGCAATATTTTGCGTCGCCGACAGTCAGGCGTCGCACAAAATCCGAACTCGAATTACCAGCCATAAAGGTCACTCCGTCTATTGGTGGGTTTGATCAACGCCAAAGATTAAACGGCGTATTTTTCGTCCAACGCCATATATTTTGCACTGTTGATCGCGACTTCCCGATCGTCGAAAGTCGCCATTACATCGCTCAATGATTCCGTGTGTCCGTCGCGCAGGATCGCGTCGGCGGCCTGGCGCATGGCGTGCATCGCCGCACGTTGCAGATCGCCCGGCGCAATCACCAAATTGATCCCTAGTTCTTCCAGCTTGGCGCGCTGCAACACCGGCGTCTTACCGCTCCAAAACATGTTCAGCAACTTCGGCTGTGAAAATTCCGTCGAAATTCGTTCGATCTGCTCCACAGTCGTCGGCGCTTCGATAAACGCCACATCGGCGCCCGCTTCCATGTAGAGATGCATCCGATCTAACGCCGCATCGAAACCTTCGACCGCAACGGAGTCCGTGCGTGCGATGACAATGAGATCGTCGTCTGCGGCGTTGTCTTTGATCGCGCGAATCTTCGACGCCAATTCCGCCGCCGGCACAACCGCTTTGCCTTCCATGTGGCCGCAGCGTTTCGGGAACACTTGGTCTTCGATGTGGAACCCGGCGACGCCCGCTCGTTCGAACCCTTTCAACGTGTGCAGAGCGTTCAACGCATTGCCATACCCCGTATCAAAATCCGCAATGACCGGCACATCAACGGAATCGACGATTTGCTCCAACCGCTCGACAATCTGCACCGGGTTAAACAATCCCATGTCCGGAATACCGGTGCTGCGCGCGATGCCGCCGCCGGTGGCGTATAAAAGCTCCGCCCCTGCCGCTTGCGCAATGCGCGCCGACAAGCCGTCATATACGCCGGGTATCAAGTAGGTTTTGCCGGTTTCGATAAGCTTTCGCAACGCTGTCGTTTTACGCATTCGAGATTTTCCTTTGTCCTTAACGTTTAAGATTAATCAGTCCGTCAGCGCTTGAAGCGCCGCCGCCACATCATCCGCCGCGAGACGATCGGGTCTTCGCGTTTACAATCCGCAGCTGTCACCTCCAAGCGGCGCCAGGGCGTATCAATCTTGACAGCTTTGAAACTGCTCATATCACGACCTCGCTCTAAAAGGTGGACTTACGCTGGCCCAAATTCTCCCCTTAAATCCTGGATCACTTCGGTGCGCGTGCGCGTCTGCCAGGGACGGCGACTGCCAATCGCTTCGTTCTGCACTTCCGGGTAGACCTTCAACGCCACAAAGATGGGGCCAGGGTTTTCAAGAATCCCCGGAAGATCATTCTTCAAATCCTCGATTTCAGTATACGCCAGCGCCTTGGGATACCCGGCGCCC
The DNA here is from genome assembly GCA_028822585.1 of Alphaproteobacteria bacterium. Taxonomy (GTDB): domain Bacteria; phylum Pseudomonadota; class Alphaproteobacteria; order UBA8366; genus JABJJH01. The sequence continues at coordinate 65,688 of JAPKDL010000005.1, forward strand.
TTCGCAATAGCCGCGTAATCAACGTTTTTCGCGTTCGGCACCGGTTGCCCGCCAGTCGTTGCGTAGCATTCATTATCCAACAGGAAATGATAGAAATTCAACGGCTTCTGTTCTGCAATAGTCACCATCATACCGAGGCTCATCAGAATATCGCCTTCGGAATCAAACAGGATCACCTTGCGTTCGGGTCGCGCCAGCGCCAATCCAAACCCGAACCCCGCATGCCCCCCCATGGCCGGGTCGCCCATCGGCGCATCCAGTCCTTCGTTATCGGTCATGGGCACCCAGTGGCGTCCGCCCCGGCCGGGCACTACAAGAGCGTCACCGCGATAAGGTTTGAAGGCTTCAAGCACATCTACTGTATTCATCATCGCCAATACCCCTACCGATTGAAGCCGTGAAATTCGTCGGCAATCAGCACGACGACGGGCTTTTTAGTGCGTTCAGCTTCTTCAAAGGCAATTGAAATTCGCGGCGCATCCGCATCGCCTTCCACCAAATAATAACTCAGATTAAAGGCGTTTAAAAACCGCTCGGTGTAGGTCGCCGCCGTGTCCTTGTTGACGCCGTGACGCGTATACCCGCGATACCCGACCATCAACACAACCGGGATTTCCAGGCTCATCAGCCAGCCGCGAATGGAATCGCCCGACTCCATCATGCCCGTGTTCTGGATCAGGATGATTGGCGTGCGACCTCCTGAGTAAAGCCCCGCTGCAATCGAACACGCATGCCCTTCCCGGCTGACCCCAACCAACCGCAACGACGGTTCCGCCTGCATTAGCAGAAACAGCCAGTTGGTTTCGCTGTCCGGCAACCAAACAACATCGGTGACGTCGTTTTTTCTCATTTCGTCCAAGACCGCTTCCGGACTTAGAACGGCGACCGCCACATCATCCATGGTGTTCTCCCCCAAATACATTGCCATCAATTCATGGCGCGGGAGCCTACATCACCGGTTTCGGATCGTACACCTTATGAAATGAGGTATCGTTAATAGAAAGCGAATGAAGCGCGAAAGCTTTGCGCTAATAGCCCAGGAGAAACAGTTCCATATCCACCGGTAAGGGCAGAAAAATTCCACCCTCACCAATTCACTGGTGAAATAATCTATCGCCAAAGACCTGAACACCCCAATCCCGGCATCCTAAGAGTTAGCCTATTTTCGTTTCTAGCTTCCGCGACGTGGGTTCATAGTCCTGATGTAACGCGCGGTGCATTTTGACACGTCTGTCCATACGCGATTCCTCGCCTGAACAGGCGTAAAAAATATCGCATATCTGGCGCATTTGAATTCGACGTGAAAACCACGATATTACGCCGCGCCAACCGACCACTTTGGATGTAAGGCGCAAACAATTCTTCTGGGAAAGCAACCGATGGGGGGGGGTGACATCGGAAAACATCACCACCGGCTTTTCTACCGCCAACATAAGGGTAAGCTCCCTACCCTCGTGTGAGCCGATCTCTGGCCGAATTATATCTTCGTCATACATAACAGTTTGTCTGGTTTACTCAAAAAACCGGCCCCTTAAATGGACGCGAACCGAAAGAATAAATTGCAGGGGTCAGCCACACTAGCCGCATAGGAAAACATTTTCTGCAGCGTCTTTCAGACAGAAAGGGTGAAATTGCCGTTCAGACCTGATGGGTGTTGTGAACACGGTGCCAATACAGCATTCTTCCGGACCTTCGCCCCGCCTATTTCAAACGGCGGCGCGTTTGTTATTTTGGAGCCTTGTGAATGTCCGACTACTCCCTTGGCGTCGATATCGGCGGCACCTTCACCGATATCGTTGTCTACGACCACACCACCAACCAGCAGCTCAACCGGAAAGTCCTCACCACCCATGACGACCCGTCCCGTGCGGTCATTGACGGCGCCGCGCATTTGTTGGACGCGCATGAATTGGACCCCGGTGAATTTTCGCGCTTCGTGCATGCCACGACGTTGTTCACCAACGCCCTGGTTGAACGAAAAGGCGCCGTCACCGGGTTGTTGACGACGGACGGGTTCCGCGATTTTCTCGAAATTGGTCGCGAACGAAAATACGAGCTTTACGACATCGCGATTGAAAAACCAGAACCCCTGGTGCCGCGCGACCTGCGCCGGGAAGTTATCGAGCGGATAACGTCCGACGGCGCGGTCCGAACCCCGTTGGACACGAACAGCCTGTTCACCTCCGCCGACCGATTGATTACGTCCGGCGCGGAATCCATCGCCATTGTGTTCCTGCATTCGTATTTAAACGCCGCCCATGAACGCGAGGCGCTGGACGCGCTGACCACGAAATACCCCGACGTTAGCTTCACCGCGTCTTTTGAAGTCGCGCCGGAAATTCGCGAATACGAACGCGGGTCGACCACGGTCGCCAACGCCTATGTCAAACCATTGGCGGAAAATTACCTGGAATCTCTGGCGGGCAAGATCGCCGGCCTGGGCGTGGACGCCACATTGTTGTTGATGATTTCCAGTGGCGGGTTGACCCATGTCGCCGAAGCCAAACGAACGCCAGTCCAGATGTTGGAATCCGGCCCGGCGGCGGGCGCATTGGCGGGCGCGTTCTTTGGTGCCGAAGACGCAGGCGGAAATCTGTTGGCATTCGACATGGGCGGCACCACCGCCAAGCTCAGTCTTGTGGATGATGGCGAGCCGTTGATCGCTTACACCTTTGAAGCCGCGCGGCAAAAGCGTTTCATGGAAAACAGCGGATTGCCGATCCGCATCTCGACCATTGAATTGATCGAGATTGGCGCGGGCGGCGGCTCCATCGCCCATACCGACGCTTTGGGTCTATTGAAAGTCGGGCCGCGCAGCGCCGGGTCGGAACCTGGCCCCGCGGCCTATGGCCAGGGCGGGACAGCGGCCACGGTCACCGATGCTGATTTCGCGCTGGGTTATTTAAACGCCGACAATTTCGCGGGCGGCACCGTGACCATCGATCTGGCCGCAGGAACCAAAGCGCTCGACAGCTTGGCCACGGAGACAGGCTTGAGCCGTGAACAGATCGCCTGGGGCGTGCATGACGTGGTCAATGAAAACATGGCCAGCGCCGCGCGCGTCCACATCGCCGAACGGGGCCGCGACCCGCGCAACTACGCCTTATTATGTACGGGCGGCGCCGGGCCGGTACATGCCTATTACGTCGCCAAGAAGCTTGGCCTGAAACAAATTATTTGCCCGGCCTCGGCAGGCGTCGCCTCGGCATTAGGGTTATTGGTCGCGCCGGGGCGCGTGGACCGTGTAGCTACGGTCGGCTTCCGGCTCAACGACCACGACCCCGCCGAACTAGAGTGCGTCTTCAACAATTTGGAACGGGACGCGCAAGGCGTTATCGCCGCCACCGGACTCGACCCCGCTTCTACGCAATTCAACCGCTTGGCCGATGGACGTTTCGTAGGACAAGGCTTCGACCTTGTCGTCAATTTGCCGGGTGGCCCCTATACCGGCGACCGGGCGAGTGTGCGTCAATCTCTCGTGGACGCGTTCATGGCGGGCTACCGTGAGAAATTTGGCCGCACCCCGCCCAACGTACCCATCGAATTTATGAATGTCCGCCTGTCCGCCACGGCGCCCGTCCCCGGCGGCGAGGTGTTGTTGAGCGGCAACAAGGGCGGCGGCGGCGCAACGCCGACCGGAACCCGCCCGGCCTACTTTCCCGAAACCGGCTACGTAGACACCGCTGTCTATGACCGCCCCGGCCTGCATGTCGGCGATGAATTCCCCGGCCCCGCCATTATCGAAGATTCCGGCTCCACCCTGATTGTTGGGCCCGGTGCCAAGGTCCGCGTCGCAGACACCGGCAACGTTATCGTCACCCTACCCGAAGGAGCCTCAGTATGACCGAACAAAAATCCCGTTATGACAGTATCCTTCTGGAAGTCGTGTGGACCCGGATGATTTCCATCGTTGATGAAGCCGCGAAGGCGATCGTGCGCACCTCATTCTCGACCTTGTCCAATGAAGCCAACGATTTCGCCTGCGTCCTGACCGACAATCGCGGTTTTTCCCTGGCCCAGAACAGCGGCAGCATTCCCTCCTTCATCGCCACCCTGCCCGCAACCGTGCGCCACTTCATAGACGAAATCGGCTACGACAATTTAGAACCCGGCGACATTCTGATCACCAACGACCCGTGGAAAGGCACCGGCCATCTTAGCGATGTCTGTCTGGTATGCCCCATCTTCCGCGGAGGTCAGATCGTCGCCTTCGCCGCGACCACGTCACATGTGCCCGATATCGGCGGGCGATTGCGCGCCATGGAATCGCGTCAGGTCTTCGAAGAAGGCGTCCAGATCCCCCTGATGAAGATCATCAGCGCAGGCAAGACCGACGAAACCCTGGTGAAACTTCTGACCCAGAACGTGCGCACGCCAGAACAAACCATCGGCGACATCTGGGCGCAGATTAGCGCGTGTGAATTGATGCAAGACCGCTTGCAACGGCTGATGGACGACTACGCGCTGGACGAAATCACCGCGTTGGCCGACGAACTGTTCGACCGCGCGGAAGCCGCTATGCGCAAAGTGATTTCAGACGTGCCGGATGGAACCTACCGTTACACCATCGACACCGACGGCGCGGAGGAAACCTATCATTTCGCCGTCGCCGTGACAGTGAAGGACAGCGACATTCTGGTGGATTACGACGGGACCTCGCCGTCGCAACCGCGTGCGATCAACTGCGTCATGGCCTACACCTACGCTATGTCCGCCTACGCCATCAAATGCGCATTGTTGCCGGAATTGGCCAACAACGAAGGCATGTTCCGGCCCATCAAGGTAGTCGCCCCTAAAGACACATTGGTCAACCCGAGCTACCCCGCCGCCGTCGTGGCGCGGGCCAGTACGGGGCATTACCTGCCGGTCGTCGTGTTCGGCGCGCTGCAACAAGTCATCCCGAACAAGGTCATGGCCGCCGCAGGGTCACCGCTATGGGTGTTGACCCAAACCGGTATCAACGACGACGGCAAGCCCTACACCAACGTGCTGTTCTACAATGGCGGCATGGGGGCGACGTCGGGCAAGGACGGCGAAGGCTGCCTATCCTGGCCCAGCAATATTTCGTCCTCCCCCATTGAAATTTCCGAACGCAACAGTCCCCTGTTCTGTCAGTTTAAACGCTTTGCGGTCGGATCCGGCGGCAATGGTAAACATCGCGGCGGACTGGGCCAGGAGATTGAGTTCATATCGGAATCCGAACGCCCCATCATCACGCTCTTTATGGCCGAACGCACCCGCATCGCCGCTCCTGGATTCGACGGCGGCGAAGACGGCCAACATGGTGCGGTAAAAATCAACGGCAAGAATATCGACACCAACACCCAACACGTCATGTCCAAGGGCGAAACGGTCTATCTGCGCACGCCCGGCGGCGGTGGTTATGGTGACGCGAAGGACCGCCCGACGCATTTGACCAAACTCGACCGCAAACGCGGGTATGTCTAACCATATTGCGGACCGCGCCCAAAACTTTAAGATATTGACCCAACACCAACCAACAGAGGTAGCACTGTGTCCATCCAAACCGACCCCGAGACCGGCCTAAAAATCTTCAACACGCGCGCCGCCAAAGCCACCGATAAAATCACTGGACAAGGATACGCCATTATCGACGACGAGGCGCTGAAGACGCTTCCCCCCGCTCCCCCCGGCGCAGCGTTCAACGCCCAGGAACAGGCGAAGTATCGCGAGTTCAAGGAAGCGCGCCAAGGTGCCGCGGATTACATGGCGATGGAAGGCGCGTTCAGCAAATATCTGGAAGACGTCTACTCCGAACCCCCGATCAAGCGTGAGGCCCTGACTGATGAATGTGAAATTCTGGTGGTCGGTGCCGGGTTCGCAGGGCTTCTGCTATGGTACAAGCTGCGCGCAGCAGGGTTCAAAGACGTCCGGTTTTGCGAAAAAGGCGGAGATGTGGGCGGCACGTGGTACTGGAACCGCTATCCCGGCATTGCCTGCGACGTGGAATCCTACAGCTATCTGCCGCTGCTCGAAGAGATGGGCTACTATCCGACGATGAAGTTTGCCTCCGGGTTCGAAATCCTAGAATACTGCCAGTCGATGGCCACAAAATTCGGCTTCTATGACCATTGCCTGTTCCACACCACCGTTGAAAAATCCGACTGGGACGAGGCAGCGGGCCGTTGGACAGTGCACACCGACCGGGGCGACAAGATGCGCGCGCGTTATGTCGTCCTTGCCAATGGCATCTTGACGACGCCAAAACTGGCCCGCATAGATGGCATGGAAAGCTTCAAAGGCGACTCCTTCCACACCTCGCGCTGGAATTACCACGTCGACTTGAAAGACAAGCGCGTCGGCGTCATCGGGTCCGGCGCCACCGCCGTACAAGCGGTTCCAGAACTCGCCAAAATCGTCAAGGAACTCTATGTGTTTCAACGCACGCCCTCCTCCATCGACGTGCGCGACCAACGCGCCACGACGGCGGAAGAAATTGAGACGTGGTCGCAGGAACCCGGCTGGGCGCTGGCCCGGCGCGAACGGCTCGCCAAAATTTCATCAGGCCGAACCGCGTTGAAAGGCAATGACGACTACCTGTCCGGCAAGGTCGATGATTTCAAGGTGCGCAAAAAGCACAACTCAGTCCTGTCGCCGGAAGAGATGATGCAACGCCAGCTCAACTCCAACTTCCGCATCATGGAGCAAATCCGCGCTCGGGTGGACGCAACCGTCAAGGATCCCAAAACCGCCGAGGCGTTGAAACCTTACTACCCCTATGGCTGCAAACGACCCGCCTTCCATGATGAATTCCTGGCTACCTTCAACAAGCCCCATGTCACACTGGTCGACACCGCGCCGTTGGGCGTCGCCAAGATCAACGAGGCGGGCATCGTCCATAACGGCGTGGAATATCCGGTCGATGTGCTGATTTACGCGACTGGGTTCCAGTGGATGGCGACGTCCACCTTCAACATGATCACCGGGCGTGACGGCCAGGTCCTGCAGGAAAAGTGGAAGACAGGCGGCGTGAAGACGTTCCTGGGGTTACACAGCAACGGCTTCCCAAACCTATTCATCATGTCTGGGCCCCAGGGCGGCGGCGGCCAGTTCAACTTTATCCGAGGGTTGGAAGCGCACACGGATTACGTGACCTGGATGATGGAGACCTTGCGCGAGCGCGGCGCAGGGATCGTCGACATTAAACAAGAGCCGGAAGACGCGTATGCCGAGCACTGCAAAGTTGTCGACATCGCGACGCGCCCGTTGCGTGACTGCGTATCGTATTACAACGGCGAAGGCAACGCGAACCCCGGCAGCCTAGCCTATTACGGCGGCCCGACAAAATGGCATGAACTGCGCACCGCCGCGCAAGAAACGATGGACGTATACGTGTTCGAACCCGCCCCAGAAGGCGAAGTCGCGGCGGAGTAAAGCGGAATAGGAGACAGAATTGGCGGTGAAGTAGAGGCTAAATTAGCAACGGAATAAACGCCCCTTGAGTTGCCATTCCTACGGAGGTAGGAATTCATCTTTGCTGGAGGTCTCCGCATTTTCAAATGTTTCTGGATCCCTGCCTCCGCAGGGGTGACGGAATTTGGCAGAATGCTCGCAAGGAGAACCACCATGACCACCGCCAACACATCCGGCGATCCCGTGCCCGCCATCCCCGAAGCCAACGCCACCGGCGATGTCGCCAAAATCTACGCCGATATTCGCGCCACCCAACAGGCACCGGTGGTCAATTTGATCTGGCGGCATCTGGCGACATTCCCCGGCGGGTTGGCCTGGGCGTGGGAGTCCCTGAAACCGCTCTACCATAGCAACTCAATCCGCGCCGAAGCCGCCGCTCTGCGCGCCAGCGTGCAGCCTCCCGCGCTCAAAGGCCTGAGCCCCGCCGCGTTGACCTCTGCCGAGCTGTCGGCGTCGGACCTTGCGCATATAGCGATGATTTTACGCACTTATGAACGAAGCAACGCGACCAATATGATCGCCCTGGGCACGCTATTAAATCGCCTGAACGGCACGCCCTCTGACGCCAACGCCACGCCGGTGCCAGACACACCGCCCTACCAACCGGAAGCACCGATTGACGGCGAAATGCCCACACTGTTGACGCTCGACGCCATGGCGCCCTCGGTGGCAGCGCTGGTGCAAGACCTCAACCGGATCGGTGCCCGCGACGAGATTCTGGCCAGCATGTACCGCCATCTCGCCCATTGGCCCGCCTATCTGACGTTGGTGCACACGGTGATCGCCCCGTTCGGTGTGGACGACGAGCTGGAGCAGCTCATCAAGAACGTCACGGCGAACGCCCAAACCCGCGCCGCCCGCCTCAACGCCCAACTGGCCGACCCCACTACGACGCTCAGCCCAAAAGTAAAAGACCAATTGGGTGCCGCCCTAGCTGAATTTTTCCACGGGCCGATTTGTAAGATGGTCACGATAGTGCCGCTGATCCGGCGGGCCATGCCGGGTTAAAGGATCGCCAAAGTGATTTAAAAAATCAATTTTCAACATTTTCGATTATCCCTGCCCAATAATTTCCATCATTCCTGCCCCTTTCCGCCATTTCTGCGGAGGCGGAAACCATAAAACGCCTTAAACTCCGAATTTTATCAGGACAATTGAATGCACGTATAGGCACATAAGGGGATAAAAGGAGGGCAAAACGGATTAAATATCCTAAAACGGTAAACAATTCAGTTATTTTACTAAGGTATAGAAACCTCTGCATAAGTAGTGGACATAACATTCTCCGTTATACCCGGGCGCTTTACGGCGGGGGAATACGGCAATGCTAGCGCTTTATATTTCTCTGCGGAGGACGGATTCCTGCCTCCGCAGAAATGGCGGAAAGGGGAAGGAATGACAAATCGGGAGGGGTCCTTTGTAAAATTTCCACCGCCGCGCGGGATTTGTTATGATGGGGCCTAACGCTTTGAGGTGCGCCTTGTTCAACAATGAAGGGCACGCCCTGTTCACTTACTAGAGGATGACGATTATGACCAAGAAGATACTTCTCGACCCGCTGGCGCCGCGCGCCAAACCGGTGCCGTTTTCCATGGGCGTGAAAGTGGGCGACACAATTTATGTATCCGGCCATGTGGCGCAGGACGCCAATGGCAAAGTGGTCGGCAAGGGCGATATGGCGGCGCAGACCCGGCAGGTTTTCGCCAATATCGAAGCGGTCCTGGCGGAAGCGGGTGCCACCCTGGAGGACGTGGTGAAGATCACCACCTACATCACCGATATGAGCGCCTACGCCGCATTCAGCGCAGTGCGCGCCGAGATGTTTCCCAACGCGGGCATGGCGAGCGCCACCGTGGCGGGCGCGGTGTTGGTGTCGGACGACTTCATGGTCGAGGTTGAAGCCATTGCGGTTAAAGGTAGCGGCGATTAAAGGCAGCAGAGATTAGGGTAACAGGTATGGATTTGGAGGGCGGGCTCCCCTAGACTTTACTTATTTGGGACGCACAAGGTTTCTGGAGCATGATTTCTTGCGGGGCCCGCGCCCGTCTAAAGAACAAGAGGAATGACCAATGAGCGAGACGACATCAAACCACGAACCCTATGCCGGTAAGGTCTTGGGTGAACTGCCCTTCATGTGCACGCCCAAGATGGTCGATGATTATTGCGAAGGACTGGCGGTGGATCGCGGGCGTTACAGTGAGCCCAGCTTTTGGAACGCCGCAGCGGCGCCGGCGATGATCGTCGGTGAGCTGGATTTCGGTTTTGACGGTGCCCGGTTCGACAACGCGTTCGGAAATTTGTGGATGCGCCAGGAGTGGAATTTCTTTCAACCGGTTTTTCCGGGCCGCGACTACCGCCGCGCCTCCACCGTGCTCGACGTCTACAAATGGCGCAATCGCTCCGTAGTGAAACAAGAAGTCAGCCTCTATGAGGGATCGACGCTAATCGTCCAGGGCATTCACCATCAAAGTTTCTTGTTGAACCAGAGTTCCGGAAAGGTCGCCTTGCGCGACCCGACCAAAAAGGAAGGCGTCCGCAAATTCCAGGCGCCGGACGGACAAGCCATCCCCAGCGTCGACCGCAACATTGATCTGGAAATGTGCGGCGTGTTTTTCCATGGCAGCCGCAGCTACCACACCAACAAGGATGCCTCAGAAGAGCTGGGCTTTGACGAAGTCGTGATTGGTGGCAAGATGACCATGTCGATGGTGGGCGATATGATGGAACAGCGCTTTGGCCGGGGTTATTACGAAGGAGGGTCGCTGGATGTAAAGTTCACCAACATCGTGTGGCCAGATGAACATGTGACGGCGAAAGGGGTGGTCACCCGCGAGGAAGACGGCAAGGCCTATGTCACGGTGTGGATGGAAAAAGACGATGGCACGGTGGTGATCGTCGGCCAGGCGACGGCGGTTCTCTAGCGGGCGTGATGCTGTGTTCCTGTGGGGATTGGCGTCATGAGAACTGACGTTTTCATCGCCTTGGGGACGAATATCGGCGACCGCGCGGCTAACTTGGACACCGCGCTGGCGGCCTTGGCGATGTTTGTGAACGATGTTGAACCGTCGCCGATCTATGAATCTGCGCCGAAATATGTGACGGATCAGCCCCGCTTCCTGAACATGGTCGCGCGCGGGAGTACGGCGTTGCGTGCGCCCGCGTTGTTGGCGAAGTTGAAGGCGCTTGAGGTCGATATGGGGCGTCAACCCGGCATGCGCAACGGGCCGCGGTTGATCGATCTCGATATCGTGTATTACGGCGCCGCGATCATCGATACACCCGCGCTCACCGTGCCGCATCCAAGGCTGCGCGAGCGTGCGTTCGTGTTGCGACCCTTGGCGGATATAGACTCGAATCAGCGCGACCCGGTGACAGGCGCCACCGTCCGCGACATGCTAGCGGCGCTGGGGGACGGCGGTGATCTCGTCAGAATTTAGAACTGGTCTTCCGCAAAGGCGACGATCGATTCGCTTCCGTTTTGGATGGGTGCCAGAAGCGACGTCGCCTGGGACAGGATGTTTTCCGCGTAAAAGTGGGCGGTGCGCCGTTTTGCGATATGGAAGTCTAAATCGTCATCGTCCGCCGCCAGCGCGCCGCGCGCCATGATGGCGCCGCCCGCCGTAAGGCCAAACAAGCGCAGATACGGCGTGGCGCCGGACAACGCCTTATCCGGCGCATCGCCCGCCTCCGTGACAAGCCAGCGCGTCGCAGTCTCCAACGTGTCCAACGCGGCGGATAGGTGGGTGTGGAGTGAGGTCAAAACCGTATCGGAGTCAGCCTCAAGCGCCGACAGCACGGTCCGAATTTCCAACGCATACTGCGCGACCGTATCACCGCCATCGCGGAGGACTTTGCGGGTCACCAGGTCAATTGCCTGAATGCCGTTGGTGCCTTCGTAGATCGGCGCGATCCGGGAATCGCGCCAGTGCTGGACAGCGCCGGTTTCCTCCATGTAACCCATGCCGCCATGCACCTGCACCCCCAGAGACGCGACCTCGACGCCCATATCGGTGCACCATGCTTTGACCACCGGGGTCAGCAGGTCGACGCGGCTGCGCGCCGCGCTGCGTACGTCGGAATCGGGATGCGCCCGCGTCACATCCAGACTTGAGACAACATCGTAAATTAGGCCGCGCATGGCCTCGACCGTCGCCTTCATGGTCAACAGCATGCGCCGCACGTCGGGGTGGTTGATGATGGTCACTGGCTGTCCCGCCGCACCTTGGACGCGTTCCTTGGCGTAATCGCGCGCTTGTTGATAGGCGCGTTCGGCGATGGACAACCCTGTCAAGCCGATGCCCAGCCGAGCGTTGTTCATCATTGTGAACATGCAGTTGAGACCGCGATTTTCCTCGCCAATCAAAAACCCGACGGCGCCGTCATTATCACCAAACGACATGGTGCAGGTGGGACAGGCGTGGATGCCAAGTTTGTCTTCCAAGCTAACGCAGAAAACGTCGTTTCGCCCTCCCAGACTGCCATCAGGGTTCACCATGAATTTCGGGACAATGAACAAAGAAACGCCCCGCGAACCTTCCGGCGCGTCAGGCGTGCGAGCCAACACCATATGGACAATGTTGTCCGTCATGTCGTGTTCACCCCAAGTGATGAATATCTTCTGACCCCGGATTCGGTAGTGATCACCTTCTTTTTCAGCGCGGCAGTGCAACGCCCCCACATCAGAGCCGGCTTGTGGCTCCGTCAAATTCATTGTGCCGTTCCATTCGCCGGATACCAATTTTTCCAGATATAGCTCCTTTTGTTCCGAACTACCATGCGCGCTTAACAACTCCACGGCACCGCTAGTCAAGATAGGGCAAAGTCCCCAGGAATTATTTGCCGAAACCCACATTTCCGACGTGGCGAACCCTAACAACCATGGCAGTCCCTGTCCGCCATGTTCCGGGTCAAACGCCAAGCTGTTCCACCCCCCCTCGACATAAGCAGCGTAGGCTTCTTTAAAGCCCTCAGCGGTGCGCACCACGCCGTTTTCCAGAACCGCGCCTTGCTTGTCGCCGGAAAAATTAACGGGTGCCAACAAATCCTCCGCCAGCTTGCCCGCTTCTGCCAACAGGGCATCGCGCAAATCAGGCGTGGCGTCGGTGTAACCGGGAAGTACTGCCAAGGCGGGGAGCAAGCCCAAGGCGTCCATGGCAAAACGCATGTCTCGGATTGGTGCAGTGTAAGAGGTCATATTGGCAGTCTCGTTCTGTGAGTGGCGTATAGACGTCGTTTAGAGAATTTTGCCAGGGTTCATAATGCCGTCTGGATCTATCGCCTGTTTAAAACGTCGCATCAAGTCCAGTTCCAAGGGGCTTTTGTATCGGATCATGTCTTTTTTTTTCAATTGCCCTACTCCATGTTCGGCGCTGAACGAGCCGTTCATGTCGTCCACTATATCATGCACCATTTTTTTCACTTCTGACCACCGTGCCACAAAGGACTCAGAGGTCGCATTCTGAGGCTGATGATAGTTGTAATGGAGATTCCCGTCCCCGCAATGACCGAAAACAACCGGCCGGACGCCGGGGATCAACGCTTCCGCGGCGGTGTTGGCACGCCGGATAAATTCAGGTATTCGGCTGACCGGCACGGAAATGTCATGCTTGATGCTAGCGCCTTCGAAGGCCTGAGCCAGAACAACGCCTTCTCGAATGCGCCACAAATCGTTTCGTTGCGCTTCTGATTGGGCGATGACAGCGTCCAAAACCTGACCATTTTCAAAGGCAGATTCTAGAAATTTTTCCAACGCTTCCTGCATACCACCGCCCACGCGGGCATCCGAAAATTCAAACAAAGCATATTCGGCGTAATCGCCTTCGATGGGGTACGTCACACCTTCAATATGCCTAACCGCAAAGTCGAGCGGCGTCCGGCAAATGAGCTCAAAGCTTGTCACACGATCACCACTGGCCGCGCGAGCATCCGCCAGCAATTCAATGGCAGCGTCCAGATCGCGCAACGCGACGAATGCGGTTTGAACATCCTTGGGTGCGGGGAATAACTTGCAAACCGCCGCAGTGATAATACCGAGCGTGCCCTCTCCCCCAATAAAGAGCTGCTTCAAATCATAGCCCGTATTGTCTTTTCGCAATCGTTTCAGCCCATCCCAGATTTGCCCGTCAGGAAGCACGACTTCCAGCCCCAGCACCAGTTCGCGGGCGTTGCCATAGCGCAATACATTCACACCACCAGCGTTGGTGGAAATATTGCCACCGATCTGGCAGCTACCTTCAGCGCCGAGGCTGAGCGGAAACAAACGGTCCTCGCTCGCAGCGGCGTTTTGCAGGTTCGCCAAGATGCAACCCGCCTCCACGGTCACTGTGTAGTTCAACGGATCAATATCACGAATTTGGTTCATTCGGCTTAGACTCAACAAAACTTCGCCGCCATGGCCATGCGGAACGCCGGCGCCAACCAGGCTTGTATTGCCGCCTTGGGGGACGATGGCGATTTTCCCCTCATGACAGACCTTTACGACAGCAGCGACTTCATCGGCCGTCGCGGGTCGGACAAACAAGGCGCATTTACCAAAATACAATCCGCGTTCATCGTTGATATGCATCTCCAGAATGGCGGGATCATTGCTCCATCCCTTATCCCCGACAATGGCCTTGATCCGTGCAATCGCCTCGGCGCCCGGCGGCAATGGCTGCATCGATAATCGTGGCAAAATGTCATTGGAAGCCATTATTGAATATCCAAAAGACTGGTTGTGAATTGATATTGTGAGAGCAACTAGAAATTTACCCTACAAGCCCTAAATTGTAGTGTGCAAGTTAAAGGCCTCATATTTTGATTAACGGGCAGCGGCGCGCGCAAGGCGGTCGTTTATGGCGCAGCCCAGATCGTGATCGGGAATTGGCACCACTGCGATGCCCTGAAATTGACCGTCGTCCAGACGATGCAGGCAATCGAACAGTCGGGCCGCGGCTTCTGTCAAATCACCGCTTGAGCTGAGATTTTCGATAGCCCCCGACGTTGGGCCAAAACCCAGCAAAGCTTCGCCAGGTTTGGCATGGACAGCGTTAAGGCGAACCGGCGTATCAGGTGCGTAATGGCGTCGCAGCATACCTGGCGCAGTAGGGACGTCATGTTCGTCCTTGGCGTCCATCCAGCCGCGTGCAACAGCGTACCCAAGCACCGACTCAATCGATTCCAACGTCACCCCACCAGGCCGCAAAATTGATGCTTCGTCACGTGATAGGTCGAGGATCGTAGACTCAACGCCAATGGCGCAGGGGCCATCGTCCAGGATCATCGCAGCCTTTTCGCCTAAATCCGCTGCGACATGCGCCGCGGTCGTTGGGCTGATTTGACCGGAACTGTTGGCGCTTGGCGCGGCGATCGGCGTTTGCGCTGCGTGAAGCAACGCGCGAGCGCCGTCATGGGCTGGCACACGAATAGCGAGCGTGTCCAAGCCTGCGCTTGCCAACCGCGACACAGGTGACCCCGATGTCCGCGGCAGGATCACACTTAACGCCCCGGGCCAGAACTGGTTTAATATTTTGGCCGTCCGGGGTGATATATCAGCGATGGCGCGCGCAGCGTCCATGCCGGGGACATGGATGATCAACGGATTAAAAGCCGGGCGGTTTTTAGCGTCGAATATTTTGGCGACGGCAGTGTCATTCGTCGCATCTGCGCCAAGTCCGTAGACAGTTTCGGTTGGGAAAGCGACCAATGCGCCATCACACAACTCTTGCGCTGCGCGTTCAACGTTGTCGGCTGTTAGAGGATAAATATTCCGCATGGTGATTTAGCAACGCATCCCAAACGCGCGCAGATGATACGATTAGCGAGGAATCGGAATGCCTTCGACAGGCGCAAGATCAATGTCGAGAATCGCCATGTGGAAATCGTAGGAGACTTCGTCGTCTTCGTCGTCCCGAAAGATGACGCCAATAAATTCCCCGTCGAGATTCACTTCGCAGGATCCGTCCGCTTGATCTGACAACGTAATTGTCGCGTTGCCAAATTTATCCCGCATATATTTTTCGACTCGTAAAAGTTCTGATCGTTTCACGAACTTAATCCTCGGTTTAATTGTGTCATCTCCGTATGCTGCCTTGTTTGTACGGGGTCGGCTCGCTTTGCAAGCGTAAATTTGTTTGAAGCCAGGAATTACGTTTCCCTTTTGGCGCATGTCCGCCCTGTAAAAACCGGCCTTTTCAATTGGGCATGTTCCCGATAGGGTCGCGGATTGTGGGTGGCTGGCTCGAAACAGTGCTTGGTGTTTGGCCGGTAAAATCGGTATTTGGACTGCGGGGAGTAAGAAGTATGGAACGTTATCGGATTGCAGTGATTCCTGGGGATGGCATCGGCAAGGAAGTCGTTCCCGAGGGGCTCAAGGCGTTGGAGGCGGCGAGCCGAAAATGCGGGTTTGAATTAGCGTTCGATCATTACGATTGGAGCTGCGAAACCTACGCGGCGACAGGGCGCATGATGCCGGAAGACGGTATCGATCAATTGCGCGACCATGATGCGGTGTTCCTGGGCGCGGTCGGTTTCCCCGGCGTTCCCGATCATATTTCACTCTGGGGTCTGTTGATCCCCATTCGTCGGGCGTTTCAACAATACGTGAATTTGCGGCCCGTGCGTCTTCTGCCCGGCATTACGCCGCCGGTGCGTGGTTATGAGGCCGGCGACATTGACTTTTACGTCGTGCGTGAAAATAACGAAGGTGAATATTCCGAAGTCGGCGGCCGCATGTATGAAGGCACCGATCAGGAAATGGTCATTCAGCAAAATACCTTCACTCGCCGTGGGGTTGACCGTATTTTGCGTTACGCTTTCGATCTCTCGGCGCGACGGGAGGGCAAACACCTAACATCAGCGACGAAATCCAATGGGATTGTCCACACCATGCCGTATTGGGACGAACGTTTTAAATTGATGTCGGCGGATTACCCGGAAGTTCGCACGGATCAGTATCATATTGATATTCTGGCGGCGAATTTTGTCATGCACCCCGACTGGTTCGATGTGGTCGTCGGCAGCAACCTATTCGGCGATATTCTGTCTGATTTGGGACCGGGCGTAACCGGGACCATCGCCGTAGCGCCATCGGCGAACATCAACCCAGAACGGGATTATCCGTCAATGTTTGAACCCGTGCATGGGTCCGCTCCAGATATTGCGGGTAAAGGAATCGCCAATCCGATCGGGCAAATTTGGTCGGCAGCGATGATGCTGGACCATTTGGGCTCGCCAAAGGCGGCCAAATGTATTGTGAATGCGATTGAATCCGTTTTGTCGGCAAGCGGCGCGCCGTTGACCCCGGATATGGGCGGCAACGCCACGACGGTGGAACTCGGCGACGCCATCGCGTCGGAAATTAGCTAGACCCGTAATATGCACACGCGCTATTTCGAAGACTTTACCGTTGGGCAGACATTCACGACCCGTTCGGCGACGTTAACCGAGGGTGAAGTAGTCGATTTCGCGTTAAAGTACGATCCTCAGCCCATGCATGTCGACAAACATGCAGCGTCGGAGGGCATGTTTGGCGGATTAATTTCAAGCGGATTTCAGACACTCGCGCTGAGTTTTCGATTGTATATTGATTTAGGGTTAACGATGAAGTCGAATATCGTCGGGCCTGGGGTTGATGAATTGCGATGGCTCGCGCCTGTGCGTCCCGGCGACACCATTCGAAGCGTTATTGAAGTCGTCGAAACTCGTCCTTCCACCTCAAAACCGGATCGGGGGTCGGTACGAATTTCGTTTTCGACCCGTAATCAGGACGGCGACGTCGTTATGACCTACATTTCGACCATGATTCTTCGGCGCCGTCCCGATGGCGAAACCAAAAACGGCTAATTAAAAATGGCGATGTCGTTTTATGCGCGCCTGCCCGGCAGCCTGCGCGGCATGTTGATGATGTTGGTGTCCACGCTATCCGCCATTCTGATGCATACATTAGTGCGGTTTGCGGCGGACGGCTTACCGCCTTTCGAAGTTGCATTTTTCCGGAATTCATTGGGGTTGGTGTTTTTGGCACCGTTGTTTTTGCGCACAGGCGTTGGTCCCATGCGAACGCAGCGGTTGCCGTTGCACATCATCCGAAATGTATTGGTGACCGCGTCGATGCTATCGTTTTTTACGGCATTGACGTTGACCCCCTTGGCGCAGGTCACCGCGTTGGGGTTCACCGCCCCTCTGTTCGCAACCATTCTAGCCATTTTATTCCTTGGCGAGGTCGTGCGCCTGCGCCGTTGGGCAGCCATTATCACAGGGTTTCTAGGCGTATTCGTGTTGTTAAGGCCGGGGTTTGAGGCGGTAAGTCTAGGATCTATTTTAACTATATTTTCAGCCCTCACTTGGGGCGCAGCGATTATTCTTACGAAAAAGCTGTCCCGGACGGATTCGAGCCTGACGATCACCTTTTACATGTCTGTCATCATGACGCCACTCTCCATAATTCCCGCATTATGGGGCTGGGAGTGGCCCAGCGAAACGCAGTGGATGATGCTGTTCGCCATCGCTGGGTGCGGCACCATCACCCAACTCTGTTTTTCACAGGCGTTGCGGGAAACCGAAACCAATGTCGTCATGCCCGTCGATTTTTTTAAACTGCTATGGGCCGCCGCCCTTGGCGCCACTTTTTTTGGCGAGACACCGGATATCTTCACCTGGATTGGCGGCGCGATGATCTTTGGCGGCGCGACCTATATCGCGTTCCGGGAAGGTAAATTGAAACGGGCGAGTTTGTAGTATCGCAGCACCAATTCCAAAATCGATTAGCCAGAACCAACTAGATCTCATACATCGTTCAAAATACGGTCGTCATACTGAGACCTGATCCCCGTAGTATTCAAATCGCATTTGAGAACTATTAACTATTTCAACTTTATTTGATCTATATATCAATCATGTTAATACAATAAATGGAAGCCATGGAACTCGTCACGTTACAAATGATCGCGGTGTTCGCGCTGATCGTGATCTCATTAGTGTTGTATGCGACGGATGCGACGCCGTTGGAGGTGACATCACTGGGCGTCATTTGTGGCTTGCTAATCCTGTTCAATTTGGCACCGGTCCCGGACGCCAACGGCGTTAATCAGTTGGGCGCCGTTCGAATTTTGTCAGGATTCGCCAATCCGGCCCTTATCACCGTCTTGGCGTTGCTCGTGATTGGCGATGCGCTTGAACGAACTGGCGCGCTGGACCGCGGCGCCGCGCTCTTGCTTCGTGTAGGGCGAGGGAGCGCCCATGGCGTCGTATTTTTGGCGCTGGTGTCCGTTTTGCTGATCAGCGCCATAATGAACAATATCCCGGTTGTCGTGATCTTCATTCCCATCATGCAGGCCGTCGCCACACGATTTAACCGAGCGCCAAGCCGGTTAATGATGCCGCTTAGTTTCGCCGCGATGCTGGGCGGCATGACCACTTTGATTGGCTCCTCCACCAACCTTCTGGTCTCGAGCACGCTGGTCGATTTGGGCGAACGGCCGTTCGGTTTTTTTGACTTCACGATTCCCGGCCTTTTACTGGCCGGGGTCGGACTTGTGTATTTACTGACGATAGCACCGCGAATTTTACCAGACCGGGCCGACCCTCTTCAGCAATTCCAAGGGGATGAAAAATGGTTTGTCGCTCAGATTACATTGACGGAAAACTCCATTCATGGGGGCGAGGTGATTGCCGAGGCGTTTTCCGAGAATTCCGAAATACGCATCTTGATGGTGCAGCGTGACGAACGGTCCTATATGTCGCCAATGAAGGATTTCGTGTTGAAATCTGGCGATGTCCTTGTGGTGAACGCGACACGAAAGGCGTTGCTGGCGGCGGCGAAGGACGACCCATCCGCATTACATCCAGTGCGAGATGATGCGGGCGAAGAAGAGGCCGCCGGGCGCTGGAATGTTGGCAATCAAATGCTGACCGAAGCCATGGTGACGCCGACATCGGGACTGTTGGGCCTGACGCTAGAGGAAATACATTTTCGCGACACGTATCATTGTGTCGTGTTGGGTATTGAACGCAACAGCCAAGTCTTGCGTCAGCGCTTGACCAAAATACCATTGGAATCGGGTGACGTTCTGCTGATCCAAGGGCAGCGCGATGACGTTATGGCGCTGCGCGGCAATCACGATATCGTTCTGATGGAATGGTCGGCGAAAAACCTTCCCGCAACCCATCACGCCAAAAGCGCCGGGGTGATCTTCTTTCTGACGGTTGGCTTGGCGGCGACGGGTATATTGCCCATCGCGATAAGCGCGTTGGCGGGCGCTGTAGGCATGGTCATCACTGGCGTCGTCAATGTGCGAGAAGCCGTGCGGGCGCTGGATCCGCAATTGGTGTTTCTAATCGCATCCGCCCTGGCGCTTGGTGCCGCGTTGAAAGTAACAGGCGGCGCCGACTTTCTGGCGAATTCGCTGTTACTGATCTTGGGGAATTCGCCGACTCCGGTGGTGTTGTCGGCATTTTTCCTGTTGGTGGCCATATTGTCGAATGTATTGAGCACCAAGGCGACAGCGGTGTTGTTCACGCCCATTGCAGTGGGAATAGCCCATGCTGTGGGCGCGCCGGTGGAACCCTTCGCCGTCGCCGTAGTTTTCGCCGCGAACTGCGCCTTCGCCTCTCCGATCGGATATCAGACCAATTTATTGGTAATGGGGCCAGGGCATTACAAATTCGCCGATTTTGTGCGCGTTGGAACACCCATGATCATTTTATTATGGATCGCATTCAGCCTTTTTGCACCCTGGTGGTACGGACTTTAAAGCCATATTCACCACTGCGGCGACAGGCCTAATTCATGTAGGAGCTGTCCCAGATAACGCTGATCAGGTGTTACACTGGGTGGTGTGAG
>JAPKDL010000264.1 GCA_028822585.1 Alphaproteobacteria bacterium
AGCGGTTACGCGGTCCGGTGTACGGGAACGCCACGCACATCCATTTCATATTCCAGTCCCAACACCGGCGGGCGGGCGTAGTACCACGTCAGACCCGGTCCCGCCGCGCCCCGGCGTACAATTTCATCCGCCAAAAATGGGTGCAGGTCATGGATTGTGTAAACTTGAATGGCGTTCGCCTGTGACCACTCGACGCCCAGGGCGGCCATGCGTTGCTCCATCACATTCAACACGAAAACCGCCTTATCGCGCATGGCGTTGGGCGAGGTCTCTTCATAGCGAACAATACGGTCTGCATAGGACGCGCCGCCATTTTCCTGCGCCTCGGCAGACCCGGCAATGACGAACCCGCCGGACGCCTGACCGGACGCGGGCACGGTGTAGCTGAAGGCTTCGAAGCAGGGTTCGCTGAGCGGGTTAATCTCCGGACAGACGTTGGAGCGCGCGACCGGGTTTTCGTCGTCCTTAAAGATGCCCCAACGTTCCAGCGTACCAACATAAATACGGTTAAACGCGATAAAGCCTTCATCGGTAAATGGCGCCGGAGAGCGCAATTCGCAGGCGCAAAAAGAGGTGAACGGGCGCCGGATAGTGGTTAGATGCGCTTCAATGGCGCGAAACCCTTCTTCGACGGGAAGAGGTTTTGCGAACCGTACTCGTTCAATCGAGAAACCGGGTTGCGCCGCGACGCCACCGGAATACTGAAAGGGGCCACGCACATAGCGATACCCGCCCGGTTCGAAAATCGCTGTTTCCATAATTGTTCGGCTCCACTTGATGCAAAGGGGGCTACGTTAGTCGAAGGGGTGGGGAGCGATCAATGGTGGAGTGGATATATTGACGAAATCAGCCATTTACGGGTGTGATTAGATATACCCATGCAAGAGCGTTCTCTCTGTTTCGAGTTTGGATGTGGTCAAATTCCTTGCTTATAACGCGTTGCGCGACTTTCAGGTCGTGGCTCCTTTAAAGATTAAGCCAGAACGAAGCGGGCATGCCAAAGCATTTGCCAAGCCGTAGGGACGTGTTGCCGGTAATATTCCGTTTGCTGTAGATGAATTTACGGATGCTATTTGCGGGGGCAGTAATTTACTGTGCGAGTTCTGCGGTGGCAATTCCAGCTTCGTCCAGTTCATACTTCAGGCTTTTGCCAGGGTGAATTGCAGTTCGGCTCATGAGGCGTATTTTCTTCAATGGAAATCTACTATTTGGTGAGTTCCATCTAGCTACGCAGGCAATCTCGTATTTTACAGGAATTTTCGGTAGAGATTGATTCGTTGATTAAGATTTCAGGGGCGACACGGTCCAGGTCATTTTTGGGGGATAACCTGCTTCGGCGAAAAGGCGGCTGACGGGACATCGGTCTTCCGATAAGGCTTTCAATTGCTCGATTTTGAGTTCGGATTCGTTGGTTTCAATTTCAATGAACATTTCGGCTTCATTGAAATGCATCACGCCGTCGCGGTTACCCTCAATGCCATCAATCAAATCGGTCGTGGCGGTGGCCTTGATGTTTACCGCGCCATGTTTAAAGCGCATGGCTTCAGCGACTTTTTTGATTTGCACCGTCTGACAAGATGCTAGGGCTGCGGTGAGATGAAACAGCGGCGGCGCTCCTTCGCCGTT
>JAPKDL010000026.1 GCA_028822585.1 Alphaproteobacteria bacterium
TGAGTAAACTTCCCCGCAAGGAATGATCTGAGACTGGATATTTTAAAACGCTGTCTTTACTTCAACCAGGATGTTGTCCGGACCCCGCAAATATACGGCGCTCGCTAGCCGATCCCCATGGATAGAATAGTCGATATTTTTATCATCCAGAGGGTCCAAAAGCACTCTGTACTGCGCCGGAGCCGCCTTCAACGCTACATGATGTCCTCTCCCCAAACCCCGCACCGCAGGTGTCGTATCTTTTCAGGGAAATCAAAAAATGCCAATAAATTACCGCCTCCCATCTCCAAAAAGATATGTGTCGATGTCGGTTCATCGCGATTGCTCACATTTTTTTCAACGCGATCCTCATGACTTCGGTCTAAAAGGCAATCGTCTTGTCCACACCCAGACAGATCAACGCCAAATGACCCACACCGCCGGTAAACGCCGCAGGTTCTTCAACACGGTCGTCGTCAAGCCAGCGTGTTCGTAATTCCGCTCGGCGCGTTTAGTGGTCCCAAGAATTGAGCGTCGGTTACTTTTTTTTGCTTGCGGGTTGTGACGCATCGCGCAACCGCCGCCATTTTACTGCGTTGCGATTATGCGCTTTTAAGGTTCCGGCAAACACATGGCCGCCGGCACCATCTGCTACGAAGTAAAGTTCCGCCGTCTGCATCGGTTGCAACACCGCCTCAATAGCCGCACGGCCAGGATTACTGATTGGACCCGGCGGCAACCCCTTAAACCGGTACGTGTTATAGGCGCTGTCGACCGCCAGATCTTTGCGACTCAAGAATCGACCCAGATTTCGGGCACCCAAAGTCACCGCATACGCCACCGTCGGGTCCGACTGTAATCGCATGCCTAGACGCAATCGATTCAGGAATACTGCGGCAATTCTAGACCGTTCATCGGCGCGCCCTGTTTCCTTCTCTACGATAGACGCCAAAACGACTGCATCTTGCGGCGAGGCGATCAACGGATCTTTCAGGCGTTTACTCCACAAGATCGCCAAAATTTTTACCTGACCCTTCTGCATGCGTCGCAGGATTGATGCGCGGGCGTCGCCCAAGGAGTAATCATAGGTTTCCGGCAACAAGGACCCTTCTGGTGGAAGTCGATCTATGACACCAGTAAGGCCTGGATTTTTTTTCAGAACGTCTACGATTTGACGGCTGGTCAACCCTTCAGGAATGGTAACGTAGTGGATAACAGTTCGCCCGGCGCGCAATATTGCAACCACCTCTTGCGCAGACACCTTTGCCGGAAACGCGTATTCCCCGGCCTTCAAGGCGCGATGGGCGGATTCAGAACGGGCACCCGCGACGAAGAACCAGGGATATTCGATCACCGAATTGTCGTGTAAAATTTTCGCAATTCGTTTCAAACCCACGCCATTGGGAATGATAACTGAAATCAATTCTCGGGACGGCCCTTCGGCGCGATACCTGTCTTCGACCCAAAAATAAACGCCGCCAGCGATGATCGCAGCGGCGATTACAAGGGATGAAAAAATAACTACGGCGCGCCTAATTCCGCCGCCCGGCATTACGGACCTGCAGTGAATACGAGTGAAGCGTTCGTGCCACCAAAACCAAATGAATTCGATAGGACCGTCGTAATTTTGCGTTCTTTCGCATCTTTTGCGACAAGATCGATATCACAACCTTCTGACGGATTTTCCAAATTAAGGGTCGGCGGAGCCACGCCATCATTAATCGCTTTGATCGCAAAAATAGCTTCAATGCTGCCCGCAGCGCCCAATAAATGACCTATCGCTGATTTCGTTGATGACATGGACAAGGCGTAAGCGTGCGCACCAAACAGGCGTTTGACCGCATTCAATTCGATTTCATCGCCGAGCGGCGTCGAGGTCCCATGCGCATTAATGTAGTCAATGTCGCTTACATTGCAATTAGCCCGTTTCAAGGCTATTTGCATTGCTCGGTACCCGCCATTCCCGTCCATCGCGGGGGCGGTGACATGATGTGCATCGCCGGACATGCCATACCCAATCACTTCGGCATAGATTGTCGCGCCGCGTTTTTTTGCGTGTTCCAATTCTTCCAGCACGACGACCCCGGCACCTTCGCTCATGACGAACCCATCGCGATCTTTATCCCAAGGACGGGACGCTTCGGTCGGGGTGTCATTAAATCCCGTAGACAAGGCGCGCGCGGCCGCAAAACCGGCAAGACCCAGACGGCAAGTCGCGGCTTCCGCGCCACCAACCACCATAACGTCAGCGTCGTCGAAGGTTATCATCCGCGCGGCGTCGCCTATCGCATGAGCCCCCGTGGCGCACGCCGTGACGACAGAATGATTCGGTCCCCGAAAGCCGTATTCAATCGACACATGGCCGGACGCAAGATTTATCAAACTGGAGGGAATAAAAAACGGACTAATACGCCGGGGGCCTCTTTTCTCCAGCGTCAACGCCCCTTCGGCGATACCAGGGAGTCCGCCAATTCCGGACCCAATCAAAACGCCCGTGCGGACCTGATCTTCTTCAGATTCAGCAACCCAGCCGGAATTCTGCACCGCCTGTTTTGCGGCCGCGACCGCATACAGGATAAAGCGGTCCATTTTCCGTTGATCCTTCGGTGGTACCCAGTCGTCAGCATTGAACAGCCCGTCCGATGTTTCACCAATCGGAGGCGTTCCGGCTATCTTGGCCGGTAAATCGGAAACGTCAAATTCTTGAATCGCAGTGATACCCGATTCGCCATTCAGCAACCGCTTCCAAACAAAGTCTATGCCGACGCCAAGAGGCGTAATGGCACCGATACCAGTTACAACTACCCGTCTCACTCGTCGAACCTCGATCTTAAATCATGCAAACCGAAACCGGCGCGTGGTCAACCAGCGTTTTCGCTGATGAAGGAAATGGCGTCCTTGACTGTCAGGATATTTTCCGCCGCGTCATCAGGAATTTCACAGCCAAATTCTTCTTCAAAAGCCATTACAAGCTCAACGGTGTCCAGGCTATCGGCACCCAAATCATCGATAAAGCTCGCGCCTTCCGAAACTTTCGCCTCATCCACTCCAAGATGTTCAACAACGATCTTTTTAACGCGATCCGCAACGTCACTCATATTCGATTACCTTTGGCTTATAATTGGGTGTCTATACCAAGCGCTCCAACGCGCCTTTTAACTCCAAGACGGCCTAGCTACCACAAAATTTTTACCATGACCAGCACGGGGATCAGCACCGGAAATCCTTGCCTCCCTAGCATCAAATCATAGCCATGCCACCGTTGATATGGAGTGTTTGCCCCGTCACATAAGCAGCTTCATCACTCGCCAGATATACGCTCGCGGCAGCAATGTCCACCACAGAACCAAACCGGCCTGCCGGAATGGTCGCCGCCAGCTTTTCTCGCTGCTCATCCGGCAAGGCTTCCGTCATCGCGGTTTCAATGAAACCTGGCGCGATACAATTAACGGTAATTCCCCGGCTCGCGAGTTCCTGGGCCAGAGATTTTGACATCCCGATCATGCCCGCTTTCGACGCCGCATAGTTTGCCTGTCCCGCGTTACCGGTGACCCCCACAATCGACGTCACGCCAATGATTCGACCCCATCGACGTTTCATCATGCCCCGCATCACCGCCCGAGACAGTCGAAACGCTGCGGTTAAGTTAACGTCCAGAACAATTTGCCAATCCTCGTCCTTCATGCGCATCGCCAAATTATCGCGCGTAAGACCGGCATTGTTCACAAGAATATCCAGGGGAGCCAAAGCTTCTTCCGAACGCTTCAACAAATCGGCGGCAGCGTCCGCGTCGCCTAAATTCGCCGGAACAACGGCGGCGCGATCCCCAAGCGATTCTTTTAATTCTTCCAAGGCGTAGGTTCTGGTGCCGGAAAGCGCAACGGAGGCACCGCTTTCGTACAGCGCCCGCGCAATCTCAGATCCTATCCCCCCCGACGCGCCAGTCACGAGCGCTGTCTTCCCTGTCAAATCAAACATTTGGACCTCCTTTCCGCCTAAAGGACTTTTCGTCCTAATAATGTAATCAACGGTACAATTCCCATCCGTTTTGATCAGTTGTCCCGCTGGATCAAATCTTGGTGGGCTGATTCACGAAAAGCCAGAGAACTAAGCATTTCAATCAGAGCACTAAATATTTTTTAGCAAGTCGTCGATATCGTCCGGCCCCTGCACTGATCGCCCCGTCATCTCGCGGTCGATTCGGCGAGTCAGGCCACCTAACACCTTCCCGGCACCCAATTCGATCAAGGTATCGACACCCTGTTCTTTCATATGTAAGACGCATTCGCGCCAACGCACCATCTCGGTCACCTGCCGAACCAACAATTCGCGGATGACATCGGGGTCGCTCACAGCTTCTGCCGTGACGTTCGCCACGACAGGAACCACCGGCGCGGACAGATTTGTATCGGCCAGCGCGTCTTGCATCACATCCGCCGCAGGCTCCATCAGCGCACAATGGAACGGCGCGCTTACGGGCAGCATGATACTGCGGCGAACGCCTTGATCCGCCGCGATCTTGACCGCGCGTTCGACCGCCGCCGTATCGCCACTGATGACGACCTGCCCTGGCGCATTGTCGTTGCCCACATCACACACTTGTCCGCCTGCCGCTTGCGCGGCAATATCGCGCACCACTTCTAATTCAGGACCAATGATCGCGGCCATCGCGCCGACCCCTACGGGCACTGCTTTTTGCATGGATTGCCCGCGCAGTTTCAACAATCGCGCCGTGTCGCCCAAGCTTATCGCCGCCGCCGCCGCCAAGGCTGAATATTCACCCAGCGAATGACCCGCGACAAACGCCGCCTTATTCGCGACCGTCACATTGCCGTCTTCCGCCAGAACCCGCATCACCGCCATGCTAACCGCCATCAACGCCGGTTGGGCGTTTTCCGTTAAAATCAGCGTTTCCTCCGGACCTTCGAACATGATCTTGGACAGCTTTTGATCAAGGGCCTCATCGACCTCTTCAAACAAGTGACGGGCGACGGGAAAGGCTTCCGCCAGGTCGCGTCCCATGCCGACAGCCTGCGAGCCCTGCCCTGGAAAGACAAATGCCAATGTCATATGCAATAAATCCCTGTTATTGAATGCGCCGCGCCAGTGATAAACGCTCGACCTTCCCTGTCAAGCGCTCGAAATTAACCTGCACGTCACCTGCGCGTCGCCTGCACTTCAGTGGATAAGGTAAACAGGAACACTGGCAGAGAACCCCTCGGGCTTCTGGATTTGAAATATCTCTTTACAGCTGACGCAAATACGTCTACTCCGCCGCTCTCGACATAATCTTCTCCTTACCGAACGTTGGCAGCGTCCGGTTAGAACCGTGTCGTCGTATCACTGATCTCCTAATCCAAGGACATAGTCTGGTGCGACAGCGGATCACAAATAGCCATAAGGGGCCATACATGCCATATTATGAGAACGTGTTTATCGCACGTCAGGACATCTCGTCCGCGCAAATCGAAACAATCACCGACTCCATGGTTACCCTCATCGACGAAACGGGGGGACGCGTGTCTCGCCGTGAATATTGGGGCGTCCGCAGTCTTGCCTACCGGATGAAGAAGAATAAGAAAGGGCACTATGTCCTTTTAAATTTTGAAGCGCCGTCCAGCACAGTGTTGGAGATGGAACGGCAAATGCGCCTCAACGAGGACATTTTGCGGATTTTGACCATCAAGACCGACGACCTTCCTGAAGAACCGTCCGTCGTCATGGCGAACCGCGGTGAACGAAGCCGTTATCGCGACCGGCCGGAACGTAATGAAGAGCGCGCGCCACGTCGCCCCGATTCAACTGAAGACGCGGTAGCCGAGAAGCCGGCTTCTGAAACCTCAAGCGAAGGAGAAAGCGCATGAGTGAGGAACGATCTGATTCCAAAGGCGGTGGAGCCGGTGGCGGTCGTCGTCCGTTTTTTCGACGCCGGAAATCCTGCCCATTCAGCGGCGCAAATGCGCCCACGATTGATTACAAGGACACCAAATTATTGCTTCGTTTCGTTTCGGAACGTGGCAAAATGGTGCCCAGCCGCATAACAGCGGTATCGGCGAAAAAGCAGCGGGAACTAGCGCGGGCGATCAAACGGGCCCGTTTCCTGGGTCTGCTACCTTACGTCATTCAGTAATCACGCGTGACGTGCGTGGGTCGACATTGCAAATATCTATGAATGTCACCCAGCGTTACCCTTGGGAGAACCGGCGTGGCCCAATATTGGCTACTCGCGATTGTCGGTGGCGTCGTCAGTACGGTAATATACGTATTGGCGGGCCATGGTGCGTTCGGCGGAATGCTGCTGGCGTATTTCGCGCCTTTGCCGGTGTTCGCGGTCGGGCTTGGCCTTGGCGCGGCCGCGGGGACGATTTCGAGCCTAGTAGCGGCGGTTATCATGCTAACCGTCGGCGGAGTCGTAGCGGCGTCGGTCTATGTCTTGATGAACGCCATTCCCGTGATCATTCTGCTGCGTCAGGCAATGTTGTCGCGCACGAACGAACAAGGCGATCAAGATTGGTATCCCTCTGGTCATTTGATCGTCGCGGCAAGCACAATCGCTGCAGTCATATTTACAATCGGGGCGTTCTGGTTCGAAACCGCGTCAACTGGACTGGAAGACACGGTGCGAACATTTGTGGCCAATTTGGTCCAACAGATGGCACCGAATATTCCCGACGATCAAATGGAGCCAATGGTCCAAATGGTGTCCCAGATTCTACCGGGGTTTATTGGCGCTTCCTGGTTGATCATGATCGTCATCAACGGCACGTTGGCGCAAAGCGCTTTAGTGCGGTTCGGCAAAAATCTTCGACCAAGCCCCAGCTTGATCAGCATGGAATTCCCGCAGTGGTTTCTAATTTTAACCGCGATCGCAGCGGCGATGGCGGCGATACTGCCGGCCGCACTTGGGTTTTTCGGACAGAACCTTATGATTATTCTAATCGCGCCCTTCTTTTTCATGGGGTTGGCGGTGGTTCACGCCGTTTGCCGCAAACGCCCCAGCAGCACAGTGTTGCTGGTGACGTTTTATGCGTTTTTAACAATATTTGGATGGCCCGCAATATTTGTCGTATTGCTGGGTTTAATTGAACAATGGGCCGGTTTTAGGCGACGTTTCGCCTGACCCTACTTATCCCTGCTGGTTGAAATGGCGGGCTTGGAACTGCCGATTAGGAATTGGAGGAATACAATGGAAGTCATTCTCTTAGAGCGTATCGAAAAATTAGGTCAGATGGGCGACGTCGTCTCCGTTAAACCCGGTTTCGCCCGGAACTTTCTGCTACCGCAGAAAAAGGCGCTGCGGGCTAATGATGCCAGCCGCAGCTACTTCGACGAGCGCAAAGCACAGTTAGAAGCTAATAATCTGGAAAAACGGGCCGACGCGGAAAAGGTCGAGGAAAAGATGACCGGCCTGGCCATCTCGATCATTCGAAGCGCTGGCGACAGCGGTCAGCTTTATGGCTCGGTCAACAGCCGAGACATTGCGAACTGTATTACAGAAGCGGGGTTTTCCGTTTCACGGAATCAGGTTCTCATGGACCGCCCGATTAAAATGCTTGGCTTGCATAACTATCGCGTCCGTTTACATCCTGAAGTCGAAATAACCGTGACCGTGAATATTGCCCAGTCTGATGATGAAGCCGCCGCTCAACTGGAAAGTGGCAAGGCCATTATTCCATCCCAAAGTGGTGACGATGACGACGATGACAACAGTCAATTTGTCGGTACGTTTGGGGCGGAAGACGACGACCGGGACGACCGGGGCGCCCCGGAAGCCCCTGCCACTTCAGCCGAACCTGAAGCGGACGCCGATGCGGAACAACCCGAACCGGCAGCTTGAATAGGCCCCATTTAAACGAAGACTTAATAGGCGGCGCTTCCGATGGGAGCGCCGCCCTGCGATTCGGCGATCTCTATTATTGAAGATAATTATTCAGAATAATTTATCCACATATCCACAAGCACTATACAGAATTGCCTCATATTTGAATTCTATCCCCAGCTCTAAGGTACTCAGTTTCGGTTGAAAAGTTATTTTAAATTTTTATGAATTTCCTTGTGGAGAAGCATCGCTGACACGCCTATGACTTGCGCATGGACCCTCGAGAAACAAACGTTACTAGTTTGCATGACGACGCGTCGGCGGAAGGCACAACAGCCTACCGCACGCCCCCGCATAACACGGAAATCGAAGCCGCTCTCCTGGGTGCCGTTCTAACGAACAACCGCAGCTTCGATAAAATGGCCGACTTTCTACGAGCTGATCATTTTTTTGAACCGGTGCACGCCCGAATTTACGACGCCATCGCAAAATTGATCGAACGCGGTCAGGTAGCCAGCCCGCAAACGCTTCGCCATCTCTTCGAATCCGATGAGTTGCTTCAGGAAGTCGGCGGACCGCAATACCTTTATGAACTCGCCGCCTCCGTCGTCTCGGTCATCAACGCCGGAGACTACGCGAAGACCGTCCACGATCTTTACCTACGTCGGGAACTGATTGGCCTGGGCGAAGACGTTGTGAACGACGCCTACACTGGCGACATCGAAATCACCGCCCAGGATCAAATCGAAGGGGTGGAACAACGATTATACGACTTGGCCACCACTGGCGAAGTCGAGCGGGGCGCCGTCGAATTGGGGAGCGCTGCGAAAACGGCGTTGAAAATGGCCGAAGATGCCTTCAAGAACAAAGGTAAAGTCGTCGGCGTCACAACAGGGCTTTCCCTGCTTGACCGCAAACTGGGCGGATTACACCCCTCCGATTTGATTATCCTCGCCGGACGCCCTTCCATGGGCAAAACAGCCTTGGCGACAAATATCGCGTTCAACGCCGCAAGAGCCGCCCAGGCGAAAGCAAAAGAAGGAAAGACCGACGAGCCCGGCCCCTCCGGCCCTGTATTGTTCTTTTCGCTGGAAATGGCGGCGGAACAACTGGCCACGCGTATCTTGTCAGAGCAATCTGAAGTTCCGTCGGACCAAATTCGGCGCGGCGAAGTCGAACCAGACGAATTCAGTCGATTCGTGCAGGCGAGCCAAGACCTCAGCAGCGTCCCCTTATTGATCGACGACACGCCGGCCTTATCAATTTCAGCGGTCCGCACCCGCGCCCGGCGCATGAAACGCCAACATGGCGGGTTAAGCTTAATTCTGGTTGATTACCTGCAGTTGCTACAAGGCCCAGCCGGACGACGCAATGAAAACCGGGTAAATGAAATCGGTGAAATCAGCCGGGGACTTAAAACCCTGGCAAAAGAGCTAGAAGTGCCCGTCATGGCGCTATCGCAGCTCAGCCGTCAGGTTGAAAACCGGGACGACAAACGTCCGCAGCTGTCCGACCTTCGCGAATCAGGGTCGATTGAACAGGACGCCGACGTCGTTATGTTTATTTTCCGGGAAGAATATTATCTCGAAAAAGCCGAACCGATCCAAGGCGTGGAAGAAACCCAGGAACGCTTCAGCGACAGAGCCGAACGTTGGGCCGAACGCATCGAACAAGTGCGCAGCACCGCCAGCGTCATCATCGCCAAGCAACGGCACGGCCCGGTTGGCACCATCGATTTGTATTTCGAAGGCAAATTCACCCGATTCGGCGATCTCGATCGATTCCACGATGACGATGGCTATTCTTGAAGAAACCGGCGCTTCGCTTGCAGCGTCCTTATTAACCATCGATTTGGACGCCATAGGCGACAATTATCGCCTGCTAGCTACGCTTGCACATCCGGCCCAATGCGCCGCCGTCGTCAAGGCCGACGCCTATGGGTTGGGCGCGAGGCTGGTTGCGCAAACGTTGGCTCAACAAGGATGCGACACATTCTTCGTCGCGCATTTGGAAGAAGGCGTCGAGTTGCGCAGCGTTTTGCCATCCAGTGATATTTACGTTTTGAATGGATTGCTGCCAAGTGAGGAAGCCGTTTTTAATGCGCACCATCTAAGACCTGTCTTAAATGATCTTGGGCAAATAGAACGCTGGTCGCAATATTGTTCATCCATTGCAGACACACCGTTACCCGCCGCCGTGCAAATGGACACCGGCATGGCGCGGCTCGGCCTGCCTTTGTCCGAAAAAGCTACGCTAATCGCGCAACCAGACCTCATGTCAGGCTTTGAACTCGCGCTGGTGATGAGCCACCTTGCCTGCGCGGATACGCCCGAGCACCCCATGAACCAGGCGCAACAATGCGAATTCAGCACCGCGATCAAACATTTTCCCAATACGCAGGCGTCGCTGGCAGCGTCCAGCGGAATTTTCCTCGGCCCTGATTGGCGATTCGACATGGTCCGCCCGGGTGCCTGTCTGTACGGTGTAAAGCCAAACGATTTAAGCCCCAACCCAATGGCACAAGTCATTAATTTACAAGGGAAAATTCTGCAAATCCAAAATGTTGACACCCCTCGAACCGTTGGCTATGGTGCCACGCATCGCATCGGAAAATCGACACGGATTGCAACGATTGCAGCGGGATACGCGGACGGTTTTTTACGCTTTTTAAGTAATCTCGGCACCGCCCATGTTGGAGAAATTGCTTTGCCCATAATCGGCAGGGTCTCGATGGACCTCATCACAGTGGATATCTCCAAACTTGACGGGGCAACGACCCCGCTCCGTCCCGGGGACTTTGTTGACTTGATTGGCCCTCACCAGGATGTGGACACGATCGCCGCCGATGCGGGTACAATTGGATATGAAATTTTGACAAGCCTCGGCAACCGCTACCAGCGGCGCTATATTGGCGGACCCACCGTTAAAATCACAACTGGGGCGCCGGCGTGAACCCATTACGACCTATTGGCGCCGCATTTCTTGGCTTTCTCGCCGCAACCGGCCAATTGAGCATGTTCACGTCAACGGCTATTTGGCATTGCGTCCGGCCACCGTTCTTTTTCCGCCTGCTGGCGCGTCAAATGATCGATATCGGTTATTACTCCCTGCCCGTCGTTGGCATGACCACGTTGTTCGCCGGTATGGCCTTGGCCCTGCAAACATATTCCGGGTTTTCGCGGCTGTCGGCGGAAGCGGAAAGCGCCATCGCCAAGGTCGTGCTGCTGGGCATTACGCGGGAACTCGGCCCGGTGTTGGCGGGCCTGATGGTCGCAGGACGCATTGGCGCGGCAATGGCGGCGGAACTTGGTACCATGCGCGTCACCGAACAAATTGACGCACTGACCACCCTGTCGACCAATCCTTATAAATATCTTGTGGTGCCCCGGATCATCGCGGGCTTAACCATGTTACCGGTGCTTGTTTTTGTGGGCGACATTGTCGGGGTCTTTGGTGGTTATATCGTTTCCGTCTACAAACTGGGCTTCAACCCTGGCCTTTATATCAAAGCCAGTTGGGACATCTTGCAAGCGATTGACGTGATCTCCGGACTGGTCAAAGCGAGTGCCTTTGGATTTATCGTCACGTTGATGGGCTGTTATCACGGTTATCACAGTAAGGGCGGCGCCCAAGGCGTTGGGGCTGCGACGACAAACGCCGTCGTGTCGGCGTCGATCCTGATCCTGATCACCAATTACATCATTACCGAGCTGTTTTTCTCGACATGACCGACTCCAAAACCACTTCCCGCACCGCACCGATGATACGGCTCGACAATTTGCATAAGACGTTTGGCTCTAAAACCGTACTTAATGGCATGAACCTAGACATTCCCCAAGGCAGTTCTCTGGTTATTATCGGGGGGTCGGGAAGCGGCAAGTCGGTCACGTTGAAATGCATTTTAGGTCTGCTCGCGCCTGACGAGGGCGATATTTTCATCAACGGCGAATCAACGCTAGCCGTGTTCGCCGCCACGCGTGAACGCACGAACCGGAATATCGGCATGCTGTTTCAGGGTGCCGCCCTGTTTGACAGCCTGACCGTTTGGGAAAATATTAGCTTCGGGCTTATGCAGGGCGAAGGCATGAATCGCGACGACGCGCGGGACATCGCCTTGGAAAAATTGGTAGCGGTGGGCATGGAGCGGAAGGACGCCGACCGCTGGCCTTCCGAATTGTCAGGCGGCATGCAAAAGCGAGTCGGATTAGCACGAGCCATCGCGTCTAACCCGGCTATAATGTTTTTTGATGAACCGACCACCGGTCTTGATCCCGTCATGGGAGATGTTATTAACGATTTAATCGTAAATTGCGTGCGAGAATTAGGCGCGACGGCGTTGACAATCACCCACGACATGGCCAGCGCCCGCAAAATTTCGGACCGCATTGCGATGCTCTATCAAGGTAAAATAATTTGGACCGGTGAAACTCAGGATATCGACCATTGCGACAATGCGCATGTTGACCAATTTATTCATGGAAAAATTGACGGGCCGATCAAAATGAATTTGCGCGTCGCATGACTAACATTCCCGGTCAGACTTGGACGCCAGAAATAAAACGCCTAGAGGGTAGACTCTGACATATGGCGCGAGCAAAAGTACAATTTATCTGTCAGGAATGCGGAGCGGTGCACCCCCGTTGGGCCGGTCGCTGCGACTCTTGTGGTGGCTGGAACACTGTCGCCGAAGAACCTGTGGCGGAGGCAGCGCCAATTGGCGGCAAGGGCGGCAAAAAAACATCAAAAGGCCGCACTATTGAATTCGTTTCACTGGATGGTCAATCGGCGCCGGCACCGCGAAAAAAAACCGGCATCCTTGAATTTGACCGCGTCGCAGGCGGCGGTCTTGTCCCAGGTTCCGCCATCCTCATTGGCGGCGATCCAGGAATTGGTAAATCGACGCTCTTGTTGCAAGCCGTGGCCGGGCTCGCGAACAACGCCCGATGTGTCTACATTTCCGGCGAAGAAGCTATAGACCAGGTCCGATTGCGCGCGACCCGGCTCGGCGTTCAAAAGGCCTCTGTCTCGTTGGCGGCGGCAACCCATGTTGGTGACATCATGGCCACACTGGACGTGGATGATCCCCCGGACATCGTCGTGATCGATTCCATCCAAACCATGTATGTCACCGCCTTCGATTCCGCGCCCGGTTCCGTGGGCCAAGTCCGAGCGTCGGCGCAAGAACTCATCCGACTGGCTAAACGACGAAACATCACCGTCCTCTTCGTTGGTCATGTCACCAAAGACGGCACAATCGCAGGGCCTCGCGTGTTGGAGCACATGGTCGACACGGTCATGTATTTTGAAGGCGAACGCGGCCACCACTTTCGAATTCTCCGCGCGGTCAAGAACCGATTCGGGCCTACCGATGAAATTGGCGTATTTGAGATGACGGGTACGGGATTGATGGAGGTGAAAAACCCCTCCGCCCTGTTTCTCGCCGACCGCCAAGGCGATGTGTCCGGCGCAGTTGTCTTCGCAGGAGTCGAGGGGTCTCGTCCTGTGTTGGTGGAAATGCAGGCGCTTGTGGCACCATCGCCCATGGGAACGCCGCGCCGTGCCGTCGTCGGGTGGGACAGTGGTCGATTGGCGATGATCCTGGCGGTACTTGAAGCGCGCGCTGGGGTCTCCTTTTCCGGCAAGGAAGTCTATCTCAACGTTGCGGGCGGCATGCGCGTCAGTGAGCCCGCGGCGGATTTAGCGGCGGCGGCGGCGTTGATGTCAGCGGAAACTGGCCAGGCCCTGCCACGGGATATGGTCGTCTTCGGGGAAATTGGCCTGTCCGGCGAAGTTCGCGCAGTCAGCCAGATGGACGCGCGCCTGAAGGAGGCCAGCAAACTTGGCTTCGACCGCGCCTTGACACCCCGCAACAGGAGCAAATCAAAATCCGGCGACGTCGCCCTGACTGAATTGTCCGAAATCGTCGAGTTGCTGCAAATTTTTAACGCTGATGGAAAAGACGCCTCGACCGTTGCGGCGCTGCCGCCACAAAACACCCGAGCAGCGGGAGTTTAGATGGAAACCCTATCTGTAACCGCGACTGATATCTCTATTCTCGTGGTCCTCCTGCTATCGGCGTTCCTGGCCTATTGCCGCGGGTTTACGCGAGAAGTGATGTCACTTGGCACATGGGTCGGCGCGAGCTTGGCCGCCTATTTTGGTTTTCAATATGTCAGTCCCTACGCCCACGACTACATAACCAGCGGCGCGGTCGCTGACATCGCCACCAGTGTCGGATTGTTCCTGGCCGCCTTGGTCCTCTTGACCTTCGTCAATCACGCCATCTCCAAACGCGTGAAGGACAGCGCGCTCAACACGGTTGATCGTGCCTTGGGCTTGCTGTTCGGCGCCGTGAGGGGCGCGTTGATTGTTTGCGTCGCCTATATTGCCGCCACATGGTTTTGGGTCGAAGAAGACCTCCCTGAATTTGTCATCGAAGCCGAAGCGCTGCCCATCATCAGGGGCGGCGCCGGACTGATTATTGAGTCGCTTCCTGAAGATATACAAAGAAACATCCAACAAGCGACCAAGGATGCGTTGGAAAAGTCGGAACAGATGATACAGGCGGAACAATTACTGCGAAATTTGCACGAAAATCCCGACAGCAA
Organism: Alphaproteobacteria bacterium; assembly: GCA_028822585.1. Lineage (GTDB taxonomy): Bacteria > Pseudomonadota > Alphaproteobacteria > UBA8366 > JABJJH01. Next base: position 14,407 of record JAPKDL010000026.1, read on the forward strand.
AAAGACCGGAGCGTCAAACGATTCAACAATGGATGCATCCAAAGCGCCTACAAGCGGCTATAAAAGCAAAGAACGCCGTGAACTGCAGGGCCTCATTAATAGAAATCAATAAGCGAGCGGTACGATGGTGACCACACAACCCTATGACGATGACAAACTGCACGAAGAATGCGCCGTATTTGGTATATTCGGGCATCCGGAATCGGCGGCGCTGACGGCGCTAGGACTACACGCGCTGCAACATCGCGGCCAAGAAGCCGCAGGCATCGTGTCTTCTGACGACGTGCAATTTCATGCGCATCGCGAAATTGGACTGGTCGGGGATATTTTCGGCGACCCTCGCGTCATCGATCGCCTGTCGGGACACTCCGCAATGGGACACACAAGGTATTCCACGACCGGCGAACCGATGCTGCGAAATGTGCAGCCTTTGTTTGCAGAATTGGAATTTGGCGGTTTGTCGATCGCCCATAACGGCAACCTGACAAACGCTGCCACTATGCGAAAAGACCTGGTCAGCCGTGGGTGCATATTTCAATCGACCACGGACACTGAGAATATCGTGCACTTGATAGCGACCCGGCGCGGTGCCCCGGTCGAACGTATGATCAGTGCGCTTCGACAGGTCGAAGGCGCGTATTCAATCATCGCGATGACGCAGGATTCAATGGTTGGCGTTCGCGATCCCCTGGGCGTGCGTCCTCTAGTTCTGGGACGACTGGGAGATTCCTACATCCTGGCGTCGGAAAGCTGCGCCTTCGATATTATCGCCGCCGATTATGTCCGCGACATTGAACCGGGAGAACTGGTCGTTATTACAAAGGACGGCTTGCGGAGCCATTGGCCTTTTCCAAAGCAAAAACAGCGATTTTGCATTTTCGAATATATCTACTTCGCCCGACCGGACAGCGTGGTCGAAGGTCTTTCGGTTTACGATGCACGCAAGCGTATCGGCGTGGAGTTGGCCAGCGAAGCTTTCGTTGAAGCCGATGTCATCATCCCCGTGCCTGATTCCGGGGTTCCCTCGGCCCTTGGGTTTTCTCAAGCGTCCAACATTCCTTTTGAATTTGGCATCATCCGAAACCACTATGTCGGGCGCACCTTCATCGAACCCTCCGAAGAAATTCGCCATTTAGGCGTTAAATTGAAACATAGCGCCAATCGCGCCCATGTCGAAGGTAAACGAGTCGTGCTTGTCGATGACTCCATAGTACGCGGCACGACATCGAAGAAAATTGTTGAAATGATGCGACTTGCCGGCGCCTCAGAGGTGCATATGCGAGTGTCCAGCCCACCGACAAATAATTCGTGCTATTACGGCGTCGATACACCCGAGCGGGAGAAGTTGCTGGCGGCCAATAACAGTGTCGAGGAAATACGCCGTCTGATTGGCGCGGACACATTGGCGTTTATTTCCATGGACGGTCTCTACCGCGCCATGGGCCATGACGGGCGCAACCAAGATCAACCTCAATATTGTGACGCCTGTTTTTCGGGTGAATATCCCATCCAGTTGACCGACCGCCTGCGTGAACATGACCCGCGCCAATTATCGCTTCTGGCGGAAACCGGCGGATGACCCAACGCCTTGACGGACGCGTCGCGCTTATTACCGGCGCAAGTCGCGGTATTGGAGCGGCTGTAGCCAAACGTTATGCCCAGGAAGGGGCACATGTAATTCTCGTGGCGAGAACCACGGGCGGACTGGAAGAAGTCGACGACGCCATAAAGGCAGACGGCGGGGCGGCAACCCTTGTCCCCGCTGATTTAACCGATGGTGCCACAATCGATCAAATCGGCAGCGCCATTGCAGCGCGGTTTGGACGGCTTGATATTCTGGTCGGAAACGCCGCCATCCTGGGCATTCTATCACCCACAGGTCACGTAGACCCCGATGTTTGGGACCAAACGCTGGCCGTTAATCTCACAGCGAATTATCGACTGATCCGATCCTTTGACCCCTTACTTCGGAAATCGAAATCAGGCCGCGCGATCTTTGTGACCTCCGGTGTCGCAAACGGCGTATTTCCCTATTGGGCGCCCTACGCTGCCACCAAGGCTGGGCTAGAAAAGCTGGTGCAGACCTATGCCGGTGAGGTCGAAAAAACGGCAATGCGAGTAAATCTCATTGATCCCGGCGTGGTGCAAACCGGGCTACGCGCTGAGGCGTTTCCAGGGGAAGACCCGACGCAACATCCCCTGCCATATTCGATCACCGATACATTTGTCGATCTGGCGCACGCTTCCTGTACGCATCACGGCGCGCTTATTCAAGCCGGTTGAGCTTCCATACCGTCCACGTTCCTTCGCAAACCTCACCAATCCAACGGCCTGCAGCCCTTTTCGCCCCAAATGTCCCGGTTAGGGTCGCGACAGCCCGTGCGCCATTCTTCATGAAACCATTCTGAACGGCCCCGTCCTCGCCCATATAACCTTCCAGGGCGTTACGCACCCCTTCGGTCTCGGCGGCACCGAGCACCACGCCATTGGCGAGCCGAAATTCCATGGTTCCTCGCGTGGGGCATGAAAACAACCCGAGTGACGACTCAAATCGGCCGACCCAATGCCCATCCCATTGACCCTGCCCTAGAAATGATCGTGCGCTATCATTGAGTAGTGCCCCCTCGCACCCCAAAATGCCCAGCGCCAAAACACTCACGATACAGGCGCGTATCTGGGAGCCCATAACGCCCCTATCTCCGTCGTTTGCTGGATTTCGGCGCGTAGGGGTTTTTGCCGCGCCGCAATTGCAGACGTAACGGAATGCCGGGCAAATCAAAGTCATCGCGCAATCCATTCGCCAAATATCGCGTGTAGGCGTCTGGTAATGCTTCCGGTCGCGACGTCCAGATTGCAATTGTTGGCGGTCGGGATTTGATCTGAGTTGCGTAGCGCAATTGAATGCGCCGTCCCGAAACCAAAGGCGGCGGGTGGGCCTCCGTCATATGATGTAGCCATTCGTTCAACTGAGCCGTTGGAATACGCTTGTTCCATGTTTCGTAAATTGCAAAAACCGCCGACATAAGCCGATGGATATTTTGACCTGTCCGCGCCGAAAGCGTTACGACAGGTACACCGCGCACTTGTGGCAATGATTTCGTCACGCGATCATGCAAGCGCTCCAACGCCTCTTCCTTATTTCGAACCGCATCCCATTTATTGGCGACGACAATCAACGCGCGGCCTTCATCAATGGTTTGCCGCGCGATTGTCAAATCCTGCTTTTCCAGCATATCGTCCGCGTCCAGAACAAGAACCACCACCTGCGCAAAGCGGATCGATCGCAGAGAATCGGCACCGGACAGCCGTTCAACCTTATCGCTCACACGCGCCCGGCGGCGAAGGCCCGCCGTGTCGACAAGACGCAGGGGTCGGTCACCATACGTCCAATCAATTGAAATTGCGTCTCGTGTGATGCCAGCCTCGGGCCCTGTCAGCATCCGGTCTTCGCCGATCAACCGATTGACCAGGGTGGACTTCCCAACATTCGGACGCCCAACAATCGCCATTTGAATAGGCCGGGTTGGGTCTAACTCCCCCTCTCCGTCATCAATGTTACCGAGGCCGGAATCGCGGTCCGAGATTTCCTCCACGTAGGGTTTCAGGGCTTGATACAAATCCCCCATACCTTCGCCGTGTTCAGCGGAAACCGCCATCGGTTCACCCAATCCCAACCGGAATGCCCCCAACAAACCATCCATTCCAGCGGTGCCCTCGCATTTATTGGCGACAAGAATGACCGACGCCGACGCGCTGCGTAACCAGTTCGCAAAATGTTCGTCCATCGGCGTAAGCCCAGCGCGCGCATCTATGACCAACAACGTGACATCGGATTCCGAAACCGCCAATTCAGTTTGTTGGCGCATTCGCGCTTCCAGGCTGTCGTCGAAGACCTCTTCCAGTCCGGCGGTGTCAATCACGTCGAACCGCAAATCGCCGATCCGCGCCGCACCGACCCGGCGATCCCGCGTAACGCCAGGTGTATCGTCTACAAGCGCTAGCCGTTTGCCCACCAGCCGATTGAACAATGTCGATTTTCCGACATTCGGCCGCCCTATAATTGCGACGGTTAGAGTCATTAATTATTCCGCCTTGGCCGCCGGATATTTATTCCAGCGCCTCTTAGATTACACATTTAAAACAATCCCGGATCAAACGATCCACATGATGAACCAGCGCCCAGGCAGCTTAACGCATCGCGATCAAATCACCGGATTCTGTCAAAAAATACAGCGTTCCATCGGCGACAACAGGCGCGATCAAAATATTGCTACCTAATTCCACGCGCCCCAGGGGTTTCCCAGTATAAGGCGACATGGACCATGCTTCACCATGGCTGCCCACCAACACCAACCGATCACTCGCCAACACAGGTCCTGACCATTTAATCGGTTTTTTCTTATGCTCGGGATCTTCATAGCGCGGCAAACTGCTGATCCAACGTATTCTCCCACCCCGCCGCGTCATGCAAAGGAGTTCATTCGCCGTCGTAATAACATAGATATATTCACCGGCCACCCAGGGCATTTCAACGCCCGCCAGGTTGCGATCCCAAGCCCGGCCACCTGTGCGCAAATCAATCGCCGCCATACGACCAGAATGGCTTATCGCATACACTAACCCACGGTCGACAACCGGCATACCGCGAATATCGGCAAGACTGGAAAGTGCATCCAGACGCCGGGACGACGTTAGGTTGTCAGACCAGATGACCCGACCATTTTCAACACGAAGCGCAAAGACTTCACCGGATGAATAGGGGACGATCACCGCGCCGCCGCTCACCGCCGGGCTGGCACCGCCCAACAATCCAGCAACTTCGGAGAACCCGGCATGCGACCACAGATTTTCACCTGTTTTAGCGGAAAAGGCGAACAATTGATTGTCGATAGTAATTGCGAATACGCGGTCTGCCTTCACCGCTGGCGGGGCGCGCATTGGACCTGATACCGATTTCCGCCACAACTCCTTGCCGGTTTCAGCGTCGACGGCAAAAATTTGTGCAAACCCAGTCGTCACGAACAAACGCCCATTCGCATAAGATATTCCACCGCCAAAGGCTTCATCATCATCGTCGGGGACTTTTGAGTCGATCGCCCAAAGCAGCTCACCCGTCGCCCGCTTAAACGCCGACACCTTCGATTTGCTGTCCATGGCGAAGACACGATCACCCGCGATGACGGGTTGCGCCAACAACCGCTGGGTATCGCTCGACCCGGCCCCAACATCAGCACGCCAAATTTCGCGAACCGCCGCGCCTAATTCCAGATGGCTCATGGCGTGTGCAGGGTTTCCACCTGGCTGGGCCCAGTCAACGTTCCGAACGGGTCGGGGAAGGCGCACCTGAAGGTCTGAAATCCGCGGGTCAGGTTCGATCTTATTGTCGAACAACACTATGGAAATTCGTTCCCCAGGAATTCGTGTCGGCTCATCGTTGAAAGCGCCACACCCCGACACAATTGAAACGGCACAAATTGCCACGATCCGCCGGAGGTTGTCCGCCTGAAACATCCCTATGCTCATTAACGAAACCCTACTTGCTAAGCGTACGCAAAACTTCTGTTGCGCGCGCCCGCGCACCCTGCGGCGCATCCAAATCATCCGCGAGCTTCTGGTAACCCTCTTTTGCCTTAGCAACATCGCCCGATCGTAACGCCAAGACCGCTATTAATTCACCGGCTGTATGGCGCCACGGGCTTTTCGACGTCGCATATGGCGTCAGATCGGCGATCATCTTAGTCGGATCCCCATCATCGATGCGTAACAACACGGCGTTTAGCACCGCAAGGCCCTGGTAAAGGGAATCGCCCCCTCCATCATCGGCAATCGCGTCGTAGATATCCGCCGCAGCACTTTTATCACCCGCCGCCGCGCGTTCAACCGCTTCGCGAAACCGCGCTAAAGTCGCATACCCTCCGCTGGCGTCATCCGACAACTGTGCCAACACCGCCGCAGCTTCAGTATGCCTTTTATCGCCGGACAGGAACAACGCTTTCATGAATTGTCCGCTATACCCCTCCTGTCGGTCTTCAACATACTTTTTCCACCCGACATGACCCGCCGTCACCAAGACAATAAGAATCGCCACACCGACAATGTACCGGCCATAACGATTCCATAATTGTTTGGTGTTATCTTGCTTTAGTTCTTCATCGACTTCGTCGAAGATGTCCGCCACGAGCGTCTCCTGCATGTCCGACTCCATCAGCCATTACGGCAGATGCAACTTGTCGGACCACCTTATAAATTTCGTCAATCGTTCCGCAATGACAAACGCGACTTAACCGTCAAATTCGAGCCCGTCAAGAGGCGCGTTAACATAACCTCGTCGAGTGCCCCTGGCAAATGCCATGGGTGTTCCATGCCACGTTTTTTAAAGCCATTGCCTCCGTTTTCGCCACCGTGGTTTCAATGAACAGTCTTTGTGGCTCTTGCGCGCCTTATTAAGATAGGACACAATCAACTTAAGCAATTACGGTGGATGGAGGACGCTAGGTTGGCGGACACAGCGCTGGACGATACAGTCAAATCTCATACCAGTGTGATGATTTTGACGCTCGTCCCATTATATGGGATCGAATGCGGTATCTAAATTCCACAAATATTAAGGGTTTGGGAGCTGGCGCACACTGGTTACGATCCTGGGTTAAAAGCATTCAACATCGCAAACCTGTACGCATCAAAGCTGTTTTAGTTTTAGTTTTAGTTTTCTTTACATTCAGTCTTGCAGGCTGTGGTGGTCCCGAATCTATCTACATCATTGGCGCGAGCCTCGCCAATTTCATCCATACGGATCGAATGCCGATAGATTATATTGTCGACTACGACTCCGGCCAAGTATGCAACCTATTGAAATCTATTGAGGATGGCGACCCTTTATGCCAAAAATCCCTCATGAAAACCATCATCGAACCACCGCGTTACTGTTATCGGACGATCGGCAAGCCACGTTGCTACGTTTCACCAACCCCCTATAAGACAGGGACCCAGACCGTCAAATAACGTACTGCAAATCCAAAGAGGAACGTTAAACATGACTGCCATGGTGGAATTGGAGGAATACCGTAAGAAACGCAAAAAAAACCAAAACACCGTATTCACGCGAGCAGAACTACGCCAGCTTTTGGATGTCTACAGCCGTCGCGTCGCAAGCGGTGAATGGCGCGATTACGCCATCGATTATTATGGCCCTGTCGCCGTATTTTCAGTCTTTCGACACAGTTTCGACGCCCCACTTTTCGCCATTGCAAAATCAACCAGCGGGAAGCAGTCGGAATATACCGTTTTTAGCAATCAACGAAAATTAAAACGCGCCGGCAACATGCTCGACGCTTTGGACGTTTTTAATCGCGCGCCCCATCTTGTTTCGAGCCGCTGAGGACAAAATCGCCTCCAGCAATCTAATCTAACTGTTCATTGGCCATTTGCTCGCTTGACGCCCCTCGAATGTTCTTGTTATGTTCTTTGGTCAGAAACAAATCCTTATTTCTTGCATGAGAATGCCCGCATGGGACGAATCAAACGCGCCTCTTTAGATGCTGAAGAACAAAGCTTCCAGCCAACGACTCTTGGCGACTTGGCCAAAGATAAGGTCGATATTTTATGCTGGTGCAATCGTTGCTCCCACAACTCAATCATTCAAGTTGTCGTTTTATTAGGGCGGCTTGGGCCAACATTCCCCGTGCCAGAAATTGGCGTTTACATGCGCTGCATCAGTTGTGGCGCCAAGGATGTCGCCGCGCGACCCGCGTGGCCATCTCTGGGAAAAATAACAATCCATAGTTGAATGTTGTAGGTTTATAGAGCAGGGTCAATAACCCTAGTTTAGGGAATTTTACACTATGTTTGGGACAAATAACCCGAAAGGGGAAGACAGTCTGCTAACGCACTCGGAGCTGGCAAAAATAATGCAAAATTCATCGCCGAATGCAGAAATATCGGTAGCCGCTTAACGCTCAGGACGTTATAAAAGATTAACGGCATACGATTGTGTGACCGGAATATTAATTCTTAGATCGCGCGCAATCTACCGAGGTGCCGCTGTCGTATTCTCGGTCATGCATCTGCGGCGTTACGCTGGATTAAGATTCCAAAGAAGAATCGCTTGTGTGGCTTGAGCATCGTTAAATTACAGCATATAGTGACAAATAAAGTATCTCACACTAAATCTAGCGCCAGCATATTTTTCCCTGGCACGGATTAATGAGGCAACATCAACAAGGAGCCGGGCATGGAGTGGACAGAAGACCGAGTTGAAATACTCAGGGCATTGTGGGGAGAAGGACTTTCAGCGCGGCAGATCGCCGAAAATCTTGGGGGTGTGACGCGCAACGCCGTCATCGGCAAAGCGCATCGTATGGGATTGTCAACGAGAGTAGAAGTTCCAAAACCGCGCCTGACCGTTTTGAACCCCGTTACGGACAGATTGTGCCAATGGCCTATTGGCAATCCGGACGAATCCGGGTTCCATTTTTGCGGGCAATCTGCGTCAAACGGCCGACCGTATTGTGAAAGCCATTGCGCCATGGCGTATCGACAAACAGGCGACTCGTCAGCAGCTCGACAAACAAGCGGCTCGTCAGCAGCTCGACAAACAAGCGGCTCGTCAGCGGCTCGTCAAACAAGCGACTCGTCAGCAGCGTAACGACACTACTACAGACCCAGTCAAATACGGGCGGCGTTAGTATCAATGCCGCCCGGCTTTGTCGCCGTTTTCTATTCACACATCCGCCACGACCTGGCTTTGACTTGAAACAAGCTGCGAAAATTTCAATAAATCTACCTCCTCGCGTCCTGCAAAACTGGCTGACGACCGCGCCTGGAAGCGGTTAACACGATCCAGTAAATTCGGTTTTATTTCCTATTTATCTGCACCACCGCCCACATCGTCCCCCATAACACTTTGAAACTTCGACACACTTGAAATTGCTAACGGATCACGCCCGCGTTAGCCTGACGAAGACACTGCGCCAATCAGGGCGCGCCAAATGGGGACGGACGCGATGAGATTTGGCTATAGCATTCCTAACAATCAAGGAGTCGAGGATCCAAACGATCTGGTCGCTCTCGCTGTGACGGCGGAACAACGGGGCTTCGACAGTGTTTGGGTCGCGGAACATCTTTTTCATTCTAGCTATGTCGCTAAGCGTCTGGGTGACAGGCCGTATCACGAAGCCTTGACGATTCTAACCGCTGTCGCCTGCGCCACTAAAACCGTGCGGCTGGGCACCTCTGTCCTGGTTTTACCGTGGCATGATCCGGCGCGACTGGGCAAAACTGTCGCCACCTTGGATCATCTGTCACTCGGTCGTGTCGACCTTGGCGTAGGTGTTGCGACCACCAAGGATGAATTCGAAAACCTCGGCGTCGCATTCACGACTCGCGGGCGGCGAACCGATGAAATCCTTGGTGCCCTGCAAGCCTTGTGGACGCAAGACACGCCCCAATTCAAGGGTGAATTTTACACCTATGAAGGTCTGAAATTTTCGCCCAAACCGCTGCAGTCCCCCTACCCGCCCCTCTTGATCGGCGGTGCCAGCAATGCCGCGCATCGACGTGTGGCGCGCTTCGGTGACGGCTGGCACACGCTGCGGCAATCCCCAGCCCAAATTGCCACAGGAATTCAGAAAATCCGCGACCTGAGCCAAAAGTCGGGCCGAGACCCGGCACCGTTCAAATACTCAATTACCCTACATTTCAACGCCAATGCCAAGGCGCCCGATGCGCCCGTTCAAGATCGAACCGCATTGACAGGAACCGACGACGACATCATCGACACCATCAAGGCCTATGAAGCGGCGGGGCTGGACGAAATCGTCGTGGGCGCAACCACCGCCGATGTGAACCGGAATATCGACGCCATGTCACATGTCATGGAACGGATCTCCCCTAAACTCTGAAGGCAGTCAAACTACTGAAATTTAGGTAGTATTTCTTCTCCAAACAATTTCATGTAGTGAATCTGGCGTTCGATGTCGCCGCGCTCGACGCTGATCCAAAGATTGGTCGCGCCCGCGTCCGCCATGGCGCCTATTCTCTCAATCCAATCATTCGAGTCACCCGCCAGCGCATAGCGTTCCAAGGCGTAGTCCGTCAGTCCTAAATCCGCCATGCGCCGGGGGTTCCGTCCTCCTTCCAGCACGTGGTCGTAGAGTTCATATCCCTCGACATACTCCTGTATTTTGTTCCGAAATTGGGTCGGTACGTTCTTGTTATCAAGCCCAAAACGCATGGAATGGTTCAAAATGGACGACACCGACGCATGAATGCCGCGAATTGCCTTGTCCCGATCTTCATCCAAACTGGAGCGCGTCGTAAACCAGACCTCAACATCGTCGGGATTACGGTTTTCCGACTCGGCGCCCGCGCGCACCCGGGCGATTGTGTCGGAGATCACTTCCGGCAACACGCCCGTTCCCGCGATCACACCGTCGCAGACCCGACCACCCAAATGCAACGTCTGCGGCCCCTCCGCACAGAGCGTGATGGGGATATGACCCCGCACCACTTCGCTTTGCCACCGCACCCGTTGCGGGCGTCCGTCATAGGTCGATTCGCCCTTGGACAACAAATCCTGCACACAGGTGATGTAATCTTCCAGCCGCGCGCGCGTCGACGCCTTCATGCCGATGTTGTAGACCGCACTGTCGCCAGTCGCGATATCCATGAACGCCCGACCTTCGGTCATCGCATCGATGGACGCCAGAAACGCCGCCATAATCTGTGGCTCCCGCGTCAACGGGTTGGTCGGGTGAATTCCGACCTGGGCATGGCTCGCCGCCTGCGCGATCAAGGTCGAGCGCACATACGCATCACCGCCAATGAAACTGGTGTCATACGTGCCGATCATATCAACACCGTACCCGTCGATGACTTTGATGAGCTCTTCGAACTTCGACAATTCCAAACGATTCGGAAACGCCGGCCCCCCAGACACCATGACGCCAAACCGAACTTTCATTTCTTGTTCTCCCTCTGCAAATCAGAAAACTAGACTCTATCGAAATGCGCTGCGCCGAAAAGCCAATATTTGATACCTCGCCACACGAAACCAGCGTTCTTGAGTCTGATGCCTGCATCAGTAATGCTTCGGGACCTCACAGCAGCGACCCAGAAGGGCATGGGTAAATTGGACGATAAAGTGGCCATCATCACCGGTGGGGCGGGCGGCATTGGCGCGGCGGCGGCGCTACGTTTCACCGACGAAGGTGCCAAAGCCATGCTTGTCGATATGAACGAGGATGCCCTGCGCGAAATCGTCTCCGACATCGGCGACGATAAGGCAGCCTACACAGTGGCCGACGTTTCCGATTCCGATCAAACCCAAGCGTATGTCGACGCGACGGTCAAACGTTTCGGCGGCATCGATATAGCACTGATGAACGCCGGGGTCGTCGGCGACTTTGCGGCACTCGTGGATTATGATATGGCGGTGTTCGACAAAGTCATGGCCGTCAACGTGCGCGGCGTCTGGCTAGGCTTGCGAAGCGCCATACCGGAAATGAAGAAACGCGGCGGCGGCAGCATCGTCATCACCTCTTCCACAGCGGGCATCCGCGCGATCCGCAATCAACCGGCCTATGTCACCTCCAAACACGCTGTCATCGGCATCATGCGAGCGGCGGCGCTGGAAAATGCATCGTGGAATATCCGCGTCAACACCGTCAACCCCTCCCCGATCGACACCCAAATGATGACGGCGATTGAAGAAAAGGCGGGCCTGACAGACGAACAACGGGCCACGAACCCTTACGCTTCGAACACCCCGATGAAACGCTACGGTGATCCTATGGAAGTGGCCAATCTGATGCTCTTTCTCGCCAGCGCGGACAGCTCATTTTGCACCGGCGGCGTCTACATGGTCGACGGCGGCGTCTCAGCGGGACGAATTTGAGCGTTCGGCCCTGTGGCCTAATGTTAAGGATGAACGGTCCAAATCATTAGCACCAGGTATCATAGGTTAGGGTTTAGAAGCGCAGCACAAATTTAAAGGTGCTTTACTAATTGAGTTAGGGGGTGGGAGGCCACAGCTCCGATGACAAACCGTATATATCAAGCCCCACCTATAGTAACCCCACCCCAACCGATCAGCTCAGCCTTTGCTGCGCTCGCGTGTTGGGCAGGGCTTGACTGCCTTGGAGGCTGGATCGAATTCGAACCGGCCTGTCTGGGACAGGTTTCGTCCATAGACATGCAGTGAAAGAGCGGACGTATCCCTTTCGTTGCGCACGCTGTGAATATTGTCCGGCATGAAGGTGCGAGTTTGCCCGCACGTCAGCATGACGTCATTGCGCACCTCCAAACCCGCATAGCCCAGTTTGACGCCATCGTCCTTACGGTGCCAATTGATGTTCGTTTCCATGCCGTCCAACCCGACGACGACGCCCCAGTTTTTGTGACCATTCGGCGTGACCCCACGCCCCGGCAACCAGCACACGGTCTCCACTAGAATTTCGTAATCGGTGCCTTCATACAAAATAGTAACACCAAAACCCTGTTCTTTGCTGCCGCCATAATAACTTGGCTGCACTCAATCGGTGTCTTCGGCCAAACGCGCGGCCAATGGCGTCACCCGCCGCAGAATTTCACGATCATCGGAATGTTGAGCGGTAATGGTCTTCAAATTTTCAACAAAGGCGTCAATCGCATAGGCAGGCATATCCGGGGCCGCCAATTAAGTCTCGAAAATAGTTATTCGATGGGGATGAAGATCGACTGGCGTAGTTGACCGCCGACCGCCTTGGAGAGATGCCCCTTACCGGAGATATCCTCTACCAGAATGACCTCGCCCGCCGCGACAATACGGGTTTCGCCATCGCTGGCCGTGAGCTCCGCGCCGGCGTTCAGATTGATGATGTATTGGCGGCGGGGGGCCGAGTGCCAGTCCAGGTCATAATCGCCCGCCGTTTCACGGAAAATAATGCCCGTCGCGGGCAGGGTCGCGGAATATTTGCTGAAATTTCGTTCCGTCTCCCACTCGACCTCTATATCGCGAAAATGCGACTCGCCATGTTCGTCTTCGTATAGATTATGAATATGCATCGTGGCGCGTCCCTCCTTTAACGTTGTGTCAATTATTCCGCCAGAATGGCCTGTTTTTCTTTGTCCAAATTTCTGTAGAACTTGTTTTCTAGAATGCTTTGATTGTCATAAATGGACCCGACAATCACATCCGGACGCAGCGGCAGCGGAATGCGCACCGGCGGCGATTCCATGCGGGGCTGCAGCGTCGGTTCGCCGTGGACAATTCTGTCGTTAAAGCTGGACAGCCCACCTTTCAAATCCGCCAGCGGCCAGGCGTCGGCGGCGGCGTAGGCCTGCAGCAAAAACCGGCGCGCCTTGGTCGAACGATTAAACGCCGAGCCATGCAAAAGCCGCGCATGGTGGATCGTCAATGTCCCCGCCGGGCCGGTCAGCGGGACTGCGCGTTCAATTTCCGGCTTAATCAGGTTAGGGTCGATGGCACCGCAAAAATATCCATGTTCGTGATGATCGTAAACCGAGCCCTTGTGACTTCCCGGGGTCACGAACATGGGGCCGTTTTCATCAGTACAATCGTCCAGGTAGATGCCGATGGCCAACACGTCATCATTGGTATGGGGATAAAACGCCCAGTCCTGGTGCCATTCAACGGATTCGCCAACATGCGGCGCCTTCATGTTGATCTTCGTGTTATGCAGCCGGACGCCGGACGGCATCAGCGGCGAGAGCAACTCCATGATGAAGGGCTCAGCGGCGAACGCGTGGAAGAAATCGGAATGTTCATGCTGTGACTTAATGCGCCGGACCCGCGGGTTCTCCGGTGTATGGGCCGGGTCCACGTCCAGCATCGTATTTCCTTCGGTGATGGTGAACGCGACATCGAGCATCCGGTCTGTTTCCGCGATCGCGTCGGCCAGACGCTGTGGCGGCACGGCGTCGGGTATCACCAAATAACCGTCCTGGTCGTAGCGATCTAATTCTTCCTGGGTCAGCGTCCTGGTCATGCTCAATCTCCTTCCAAACTCGGTCCGGCGAACTTTGAGTATCGATGGGCAATCATTATAAACGAAAAGACCCAACAACGCACGACGGTGCGACAAATTGAAGTTGTTCGGAGTCGGACAGAGGAAACTCTGCGGTGTCTGAGGGGGATTTCGCCCGATCTCCCGGCGGGGCTTTTTCATTGCCTTGTGGTCATTCAGAGGCAACAACGCCGCGCCGCCTAGAATGAATACCGGGAAACGAATGGAACCGAACTTCGAGAACGCAACCGAAAATAATCGGCGGCTATTACAAGATTACAATTTTATAAGCCTGCCAATCATCTGGTGGATACGATCAAATATATTAGAGTAACTTATCAGCGTTCGAATGAATGCTGGTTGCTCTAATAATCTGTTTCAAAGACTACACCAGCCCATGGATTTTGGCGAAAGGGTCATAACCGGCATCCCTATGCCAATCATATTCGGCTCTTATAGCAGTGGTTTCCGCGGCTTCCAGGCCGAACTTCTGAGCAATCACCGTCAACGCCATATCCATGCCGGCGGACACCCCGGACGAGGTGAAATACTTCCCATCCTCGACCCAGCGGGCCTGCTTGACCCAATCGACATTCGGTCCGTGGGAGGTGGCCCATTCGAAGGACCGCTTATTGGTGGTAGCGCGGCGGCCATCCAACAGTCCGGTCGCCGACAGCAGCGTGCTGCCGGTACAGACCGTCATGACCAGTTCGGTTTTCTCCGACTGCGCCCGCAGCCAATTCAACGTCGCCGGGTTCGTGACCTCTTCGCGGGTACCAGCGCCCCCCGGCACCAGCAGCATGTCAAACGCCGCATCGTCGTCGTAGCTGAGATCGCATTGGGTCTTGGGACCTCCCCGGCCAGACACCACGCCGCCGTTCTGGCCGATCATGGTGACTTCGACTTCATCACCCATTAAGGCAAACATCTCCAAGGGACCGAACATGTCCAACAATTCGAAATTGGGAAATACCAAAGCACCTATTTTTTTCATTCGCTTATTCCTGTTGAACGCCGAAGCGGCCGTTTATTTGCCCTGATGGAGGTGGAAAACGTCTCGCCGGCGGCTTGGCCCTATCTAACTAGTCAGTTTGAATGTAGCGCAGGCAGCGCCCTTGACCCATCAACATGACCTTGTCTAATTCCAACGGTCTGCATCCTGTAAAAGCAGTTTTATAAGCCAACAGTCGCATGTCCGCAAACGGCGCTCTTCGCGGGCCATATCTTCAAACCGCAATTTTCGCGCTAGCGCCTGTAACGATCCTATCTTAGGCTTAGCTCCAGAGGTGCTGCGCCCGAATACGCGTGCTGCCGGCATGGGTGTATTTTACACTTGGCTCTAAGGGTGGATTGGCTTTGGGGCCCATAATGGGTTGCATTGCGAGTGATCTTGTCAGCAACCCGGCAGCACCGATCTATCTTATTGGCGCTCTCGCAATCTTGGTGGTAATTACGCTGGGCCTGTTCCGCAGTTTACAGGCCCGAAATGTTCCAGCGGCAATATATCTCAACAAATCGTAACCTCCGACAGGAAACGCAGTCCGATAGGTGCGTCATCTAATACGACAAAGCCGTCGTGGCGGCCGTGCAGAAAAAACTGGTCCGCCTGAGCGGTCCAACACAATGCCGAGGCACCGGAATGTCTCTTCCTAGCCACTCGTACCGGTTTGGCCAAATCAAATTTATGTCCGACATTTCCAGCGATAGCGGAAGTTAACCGACGGGATTAATTTTGGTAAGTAATGACCCACACGCGACATTAAGGCTAATTTGGAAAGTCGTGATTATGGACATGGATTATACGCGTTCCCACCATTGCGAAATGGAATTTTATACGCTCAGAAATTTTAATTCATGACTTTATATCAAATAGAAGGGAGACTTGCTGCCATTCTCGCCGCCAGTATCGTTGGTCCCCCCGCGACTGATGGAGGTCAACGAGCCTGGCGCAATTGAGCGTCGGCGCAACTCTTGGACTCCGCACAACTCTCAGGCTCCAGTGTAACAACCCAACATCATCAGCGGACTGACTGATTTCCCGAAAAGAGATAGGACACATGACGCACCACCAGATTAATTTTTTCTTTTTAAATATCGGTCATTTTTTCGATCATATGTTTGTTTTAATCTTCGCCACGGTCGCGGCGTTAAGCCTAACGACTGAATGGGGCATGACCTATTCGCAGCTTATTCCCTACGCGACCCCAG
>JAPKDL010000027.1 GCA_028822585.1 Alphaproteobacteria bacterium
GCGACGGTTTTAGTATAATTTCTCCGTGGCGGCGTACCGCTGGCAAGCCAGCTCAACAGGGCCTGGGGTTTTAGTGAGGGAGTCATCTAAATTTCCCTCAGATCTTACGTATCGATGACCGGGTTGGATCCTAACTTACCAAAACCGCCGACACTTGGCGACTTGCCAGCCAAACGAATTCACAACGGGACCTCCGATATGGTCAACGCCAGACATCAAGTCGACACCGCTGCTCGTGTCCGGTTTACCGCTTTCGGATCATACAAATTTCTGCGACAGCTACCGTGATTGGGTGCGACGCAAAATTTTTTGTTTATCGTTCATAAGCAATTATTTGTGCAGGGCAACATTTTTGCTTAATGTCGCGGCGCATTCTCCACATAGGACCAAAGTTTAAATCGATGAGCATCCCCGTTCGAAAGAAACGTGTTTCTGTTCCCGACATCCGCGCCCGCAAGGGTGGCGAGCCTCTTGTCTGCCTGACCGCCTACACCGCACCAATCGCGTCGATCCTGAACGACCGGGTCGATGTCCTGTTGGTCGGCGATTCCCTGGGCATGGTTGTCTATGGCATGGACGACACACTGGCTGTCACTCTGGACATGATGATCGCGCATGGCCGCGCCGTTGTGCGCGCCGCGACGACGGCGTTCATCGTCGTAGATTTACCGTTTGGCAGTTACGAAGCCAGCCCCGAACAGGCGTTTCACGCCGCCGCCCACGTGATGTCCAAAACCGGGTGTCAGGCGGTAAAGCTGGAGGGCGGTGTTGAGATGACGGACACCATCACTTTTCTCACAGCTCGCGGCATTCCCGTTATGGCCCATATCGGCCTTATGCCGCAATCCTTCAACACCACTGGCGGATTTCGCGCTCAGGGCCTGTCCGATGAAACGGCAACGCAAATTGAAGCAGACGGCGCGGCTGTGGAACAAGCCGGAGCGTTCTCAGTGGTCGTCGAAGGCACATCGGAACCGGTGGCCCGACGGTTGACGGAGAATTTAACAATTCCGACCATCGGCATCGGCGCCTCCCCTGCCTGCGACGGGCAAATTCTGGTAACTGACGATGTGCTGGGCCTGTTCAGCAGCTTCAAGCCGCGCTTCGTCAAACGGTTTGGAGACATCGGTGAGGCCGTGGCGATGGCCGCCGACGCATACGCCGAAGAAGTGAAAGCGCGAAAATTTCCGACACTTGACCATTGTTACGGTGTTAAAAAGGAGTCGTAACAAGTACAGATTAAATGATGAAGATCATTCGCGATATTCCCAGCCTCCGCGACCAGGTGCGCCGCTGGCGCCATGACGGCGAAACCGTCGGCCTTATTCCCACCATGGGGTCGCTGCATGAAGGCCATTTGGCGCTGGTTCGTCAGGCAAAGCAGGACTGCGATCACGCCATCGCGACGATATTTGTGAACCCCACTCAATTCGCGCCCAGCGAGGATTTCGACACATACCCACGTGATGAAACCCGCGATATCGACATGCTAAACGGGTTGGAAACCGATCTTTTGTTTTCGCCAAATGTGGATGAAATGTACGCCAAGGGGTTTTCAACCTCGGTGGCCGTCTCCAACATCACTCAATGCCTGTGCGGTGCGGCGCGGCCGCATTTCTTTGGTGGTGTGGTCACAGTTGTGTCAAAGCTATTGTTACAGGCTCTGCCCGACCGCGCCTATTTCGGTGAAAAAGATTTTCAACAACTCCAAGTCATAAAACGTATGGCGCGGGATTTGGACATTCCCGTCGACATTCAAGGAGTTCCCACCATTCGCGAAGCCGACGGTATGGCGATGTCGTCGCGCAACAAATACCTGTCCGCCAACCAACGCAAAATTGGCGCGACGCTGTATCAGGTGCTGCAGGACATCGCGACCAGGCTTACAGCAGGCGAACACGCAGACGCTGTCCTATTGGATGGTGCAGCGACGTTAAAGGCCGCCGGATTCGACCCCATAGATTATTTGGAAATCCGCGACAGTGAAACGTTCGAACCGTTAGAAACCAATAACGGGACAGCTCGAATTTTCGCCGCCGCCTTCCTGGGCGAGACACGCCTGATCGACAATATCGCGGTGCGAGCCGTTTAAGCCGCCCAACGCTGGGTTTTATGGCCTTGGAACGGTGTTTCGATGCGTTGCAAGTCTTGAACAAGATCGCGTTTCAACCCTGCCGCCGTCCCTTCCGAGAAGCTGAGTTTCAATGAATCCGCACCCTTAAAGCGTTCCCCAATCGCGCCCGCAATGTTGTCGTAGGTCCCCACGGCGGCGAACAAGCGCACCACATCATCGGACACTTCACCCGCGATCTGGTCCCATTTTCCATTGGCGACCAACTGGTGCAGCTTCAGCCCAAGATCTTCCAGTCCATAGAGTTCCCAGACCGGAAAATAAGTCCGGGTGGAGCCGTAGAACCCGACCCGATAGCGCACTGCATCGACCGCCTTTTCAACCGCTTCGTCATCTTCGCCCATCGCGACGAACCCGCCGCCATGGACTTCGATGTCGGCGCGGGTGCGACCGCTTTGCGCCAACCCGGTTTCGATGTGGCCCATGCAAACTTCTTCCATGTAGCGTCGGGTGCAGAAGGAATGCAGGCGCACCCCGTCGCCCACCCGGCCTGCGACCCGCAGCATGGCCGGGCCAACCGCCGCCAACGACACCGCCGGCATTGGCAGACCAGTAGCGGGGGGTGAAAATTCCGGCGTCATCAAGGTAAAATTGTAATGCTCACCGGTGTAGTTCAGTTTTTCACCGCTTTCCCAGCAACGCCAAATTGCCCGCAGCGACTCTACATATTCCTGAAGGCGCGGCGCCGGGGCGGACCAGGGTACGCTAAACCGGCGCACATTGTGGCCTTTCACCTGCGTGCCCAGTCCCAGATAGAACCGCCCACCCGTGTTTGCGTGCAAATCCCATGACATTTGCGCTAGCACCATGGGGCTGCGCGCAAACGCGATGGCGATGGACGTCGCCAGGTCAACCCTGGACGTGGACTGTGTCGCCAGCGCCAGCCGTAGGAATGATTCATGCGCCAGTTCCGATGTCGAGACGGCGTCTGCCCCAAACGCTTCGGCGTCCGCCGCGTATTGCGCAATTTCAGACCAGTCACTCGAGGGCAACGTAACTTCAACTTTCATATTAGCTCCAGTCTAAATCAAATTGTTCTGTGATCCCGTACGCCATCAAGCCGCGCTTAATGACATGCCGTCTTCCGATACCGTGGGACCGGCGCGCACCAAGGCGTGTTTGATGGGCGAATGTTCAGCTCGCATGACGTCGGTCAGCGTACCTTTGTCAATGAGATGTCGTGAATACTCGAAACTATGCACCACGACCAACCCGTCGAGCCTCGCCTGTTCCGCCGGATACATCGCGGCGTAGGCGGCACGCTGGCTGGCGAATTCGGTAAACGCGTCTTCTGGCGGCACAATGCGACCCGACAACATCGACGCCGGGGACGGTGCCGGTTTGAACGAGCTGTCCGTATGCCACAATTCGTTGCCTTTGTTGTATAGCAGCCGCCAATGATCTGCGGGGTACATTTCGTTCGTCGCCAGGACGATATTGGGAATATGCTTGCCGCCGCCGGGCTTCGTCTTGCGCATTTTTTCCAGCGGCCCTAAGTTCAGGCTGAACGCGATCTGCGTGTCATCGCCGAAGGCCTGATCGTGGAACACCAACATGGAATATTCGTCAAAAGCATCGCAAATTTCCGCCAGCACCCCGTCCGCCAAGAGCTGGGTCAAACCCACGCCGTCCACCTCGGCGCTAAAATATTCGATGATTTTTGAAAAATCAACATCGTCGCTGTCTCCCATTTCCACGTTCGACCGTCCCATGATCTTTGTATTCACCCGGAAAATCCAGCCCTGCGTAGGCAATCCAGCAACTTAGCGATGGGTCGCTTTTCGGGTACCGTTAGGGATTCGACGGGCACCTTACTTTCCACCACGGAAATTGCAGGCGTCCATTGCCACACTTAAAATCGGGCGTTCGATGTTTTGACCGGTTTCTCGCCCAAATCCTTGAACGGCAGATCGATCCGGTCGCGCACGTTCTCATAGACCATCCCAGAGATAAAAACACCGCCGGGTGGCGCCAACCCCTCCAGTCGCACGGTGATATTGACCCCATCGCCATGAATTTCCTCCCTGTTGGGCCAGCTTAGTGGTGATTAGCCTGGAAATCCACGGAAAGTGGAGTCGTCTTTGTTGGTAGCGTTTCGGGCGTGTGACGGGATCGGGTATCACTTATGCTGCGGCAAACATTTCCAACTCAAATTTTTTAATCAAAGGCCCATCATCATGGACAGAAACAACGAGCTCGCAGGCAAAGTCGCCATCGTCACCGGCAGCGCGCGCAACATTGGCCGCGCCACGGCGGAAGAACTGGCGCGCGGCGGGGCCTCGTTAGTCATCAATTCGGTCCAGGCGGAAGATTTGTGTAACGAAGTCGTCGATGGCATTCGCGCCAACGGCGGCAAAGCTATCCCCTTCATGGCTGATGTGCGCGACGCGGACACCGTACACGCCATGGTCGCCGCCGCGACAGCGGAATTTGGCGGCGTCGACATCATGATCCACAACGCCGCCGTGCGCAGCAATATTCCATTCGACGACTTGGACTGGGACACCTTCAAAACCAGCGTTGATATTTCAATCCAGGGTGCCTTCAACCTGGCCAAGGCGGTTCTGCCTACCATGAAACAACGCGGCGGCGGCAGCATCATCGGGGTTGGCGGCATGTCCTCGTTGGCCGGGTCGCCAGGCCGATCTCATGTCATGGCGGGCAAGATGGGTCTGAACGCATTTATTCGCGGCCTCGCGTTGGATTTGGCGGGCGAAAATATCCGCGCCAATCAGGTCGTCGTAGGGACTTTCGACACGGTGCGCGAAGGCAATCCTTCCTCGGCATCAATGCCCGCAGCGGCAGTGCGGTCGAACACGTCAAAAATTCCTCTGGGCCGCCTGGGCGTACCGCAGGACATGGCCAACCTCATCCGTTTCCTGGTGGGTCCCGGCGCGTCGTACATCACCGGGCAGACCATGCATTCCAACGGCGGTGGCTACATGAATTTATAGGGTCATTTTCTTGGAGTTTGATCTAAATGCCTGGTTTCCAGGCCTTTAGATCAGACCACCAACTTTTTGGCCTAACGGGGCATGGCATTAAAAGCGATGCTCATGCGCATTGTCTCGCTTTCAAATGGATTGATGGTGTGGTGGAAATACGAAGGGAACAACACCATCAACCCTTCCTCCGCCGGAATTCGCACTGATTCCGACACGATTGGTCGCTGTGAAAACTGCAGGAACCGGTAGAACTCGATATGGCCGGGGAATTCCACCACCTGCCCCTTGTGATCAAGCGGCGCCGTAAATTCGGGGACGCGCGGATAGTAGATGCCGCTCACCCAACCATGCGGATGAATATGGGGGAATTGATATTCGACCGATGTCATGCGCGTCGCCCAAACATCCAAATCCCACTGTTGGGGTTTGTAGGCGGTGAACGGATGGTCCAAACCGTCCGGAAATTGGGCAATATAACCAGCTACCGCCTCGTCGATGATCTGTTTCAACGCCACCATTGGACCATGTGGAGTCGCGACAAGATTCAAGGTCTGGCGCCCATTGCCTGGTTGTTCCGGAAAGGCCATCGCATGGTCGAATAAAGCGTCATTGAAGGCGGCCAGATCACGAAAATTCGGGGGCGGCTGGATTGAGAACGGCATCATGAACCGCCCAAAGTCAACAAGGTTTCGAACGTCGTCCCCCCGACCCAATCCCGCCCAAGCGCCATTGATCATCGCCAACGCGGTCACGCCACGCGGATTCAACGACAGGCTTTTTTCAAACGTGACAAGCGCGGCGGCGTAGTCATCATGCGCCAAAAGCGCGCTGCCCAGGCCGTTATAATCCTCAAAGTCTGGCGCGGAGCCATCCGCCACTCCGCGCTGCCCCGCCACCACCGCTTCGGCGTCCTGCCCGGTGGCCATATACGCCATGCAGAGATTATACGCCGCCTTGGGAAACGCTGAGTCATGTCCCAGAACCTGTTGAAGCACCTTGATCGCGTCGTCGTATCGCCGCGCTTCGCGCAACATGGAACCAAGATTCGCCATCGCCACCAGGAATTCCGGTCGGCTCGCCAGGCGAAAACTATCGATAGCGGCGTCAAAGTTGCTGGCGCTACGATGGGCGCCGCCCAAATAATTCAAAAGGCGCACATTTCCCGGATGTCGAACCACCGCATCGGACAACACGGCCACCGCCGCATCAAATTCATGCAGGTCGAGGTAGGCCAAGCCCAGCGACACCGCCGTTTCCACGTCTGAACTCGAAGAGCTCTGGCAGGCGGAGACAGCGGCGGATGCGTCCCCCGACAATTGGTAAAACCCCCCAAGGAGCGTCAAGGTTTTCGCATTCCTCTCAGCGCCTTTAGGATAGCGCAGCCGCTCAATGACCGCATCCAGCAGTTTGTCGTCGACTAGACGCCTCGGGCGGTCAAACGTTGCGTCTCCAGGGAGATTGGAGATATGCAAATAGTCCGGCCTATCGGCCAGCGCCTGCCCGTAAAGATCGAACGCTTCATCGGTTCGGCCTTCGCCATGCGCTGTCAACGCCGCCTCAATAAGGGGCTCCACAGGTGTCACGCCGCCAATACCGTCGTACGAATCATATGACGGCGATATTTCTGGTTATCGAACGGTTGGCCACGATGCAGCATGCATCGATTGTCCCACAGCAAAAAAACATTGTCGCGCCACACATGTCGGTAAATTTTATCCGGTGCCGTCGCGGCCTCCAATAACGACTCGATCAACGCCTTTCCCTCGTCGACCGGCATATCCACGACGTAAAACGCACGGGAGGCGACGTAGAATGATTTTCCCCCGTCGCGGGATTGGTTGAGACGAGAAGATGTGAGACTGGCAGAATTTCGTTTCGTTCAACGACCGTCATCAATTCGGCATCAATTTGTTTTCGGGAATTTGCGAAACTGTGCATGGCGATCCGTCCTTCGACGCGCTGTTTCGTTTCATCATCCAAACCCACGTAGGCGACGCGCATACCGGCTAATTCCGTCTCCACCCCCACGGGAGGCACAATGCGCGCGGATAAAAGCGAGTCTAACGCCAGATTTTTTTTAAACGAACGGTCCGTGTGCCACAGACTGTTGGCGTGGTGCGTCCTGTCTAACCGATGGTCCGTCGGCGTGGTAGCACCGTCGTCCGGGTCAACATTCGTTAAAATTAACAGTTCCATGCCTTCACCCATCGCACCCACTTTAGTCATTCCCAGGGACCCCAACCACCGGGAAAGACGATTTTTTGATCATCTCTGAGTGCGTGATTCGAAAATACCAACAGCGAATACCGCTCGAACGCCGCCCGAATTTTCGCGAAAACGGCCTCGACCAATTGGCTCGTTAAATCGACATCGTCCACCCTAGCGCCAAAAAACCGATAAAGTGGTTCGAAACTCGGCATAATAAAATCCTATAGAAATTCAATCAATAGCATGGTGAAGACTCTCATAACCACTGGCAAGCTTGGAACAGCGTGATAATTTAACGCTTCCTGAACCTCCTTTTGAAGCGAGACGGTTTATCCCTTACAATGCCGGCTGTGGCACCGAATGTGGGATGATCTTACTTTATAGTCACAGTCAGGACACGCAGCGTTTCAATCAGGACAAATGGCGGATCATGGTTCAAATACGTATAGGATTTTTCGGCGACAGCATCACGCATGGCACTGGGGACGAAACCCTGCTCGGTTGGACGCTTCGGGTGGGGCAAGCGGAAGTCGCACGCGGACACGATGTCACTGTCTACAATCTTGGCGTTCGGGCGGACACATCGGAATTGGTCGACGCGCGCTGGGAGGCAGAATGCCAAGCGCGACTTAAATCGGGCGTAGCGTCGGCAAATGTATTTGCCATCGGCATTAATGACAGCGCTCATGAAAAAACCGAGTCACGGGAAGGACGGCGGGTCGACCTTGACCGATCTCTCGACGTGATCGGCCGCATGTTGACCAAGGCGAAAGCATTCGGCCCTGCCCTGTGGATCGGCCCCACGCCGGTGGTCAAAGACATGATGCCGATCACCCGGCTTCCCGGCGTTGTCTATGACTTTCAAAACGATGTTATCGACATATATAATCAGGCATACAACGCCAAGGCCGCCGAATTGGACACGCCATACCTCGATCTCTTCACGCCGCTGGGTGCGGACCCGTCCTGGACGGCTGCCCTGCGGAAATCCGATGGCCTCCATCCCAATTCAGAAGGATATATATTAATGGCCGACCACATCATCGGCTGGGCGGGATGGCGCGGCCTCTTTGACGGGGAGTAGGCATTATCACGGGCCAGCAGGGACAATTGGGCGCGGCGCTGGCGATCACGCTGCCCCACTTGGGTGAACTTGTAGTCACAGGGTGGCGGGAACTGGATGTTTTTTGACTAGAATCCATTGCGCCTTTCTCAGATGTGCACGAGCCCGATCTGATCATCAATGCTGCTGCTTACACCCCGGTCGACAAGGCGGATTCCGAACTAAACCTCGCCTTTGCCATGAACGAAACGGTGCCCTATAAATTGGCGAAATGGGCGAAAAAACATGGCGCGCCCCTGATCCACTACTCGACGGATTACGTGTTTGACGGATCCGGGACGCATTTCGGCGCGAAGACGACCCCACAGGGCCCTTGGGCGTGTACGGCACCAGTAAATTGGCGGGAGAGAACGCGATTATCGCCACCGGCGGCCCCGGCCTGATCCCACGCACAAGTTGGGTTTACAGTGCGACGAGCGCTTGTTTTCTGACCACGATGTTAAAGCTCGGCGCAGAACGGCCCGCGTTGTCGATCGGGAATGATCAAATCGGCGCGCCAACACCAGCGCATTGGTTGGCGACCATGACGGCGCAAATTCTGATGGGCGGGAATAGCGCTTTCGATGACACTCCCCAGCGATATCACATTGCGCTCGCCGGGACTTGTTCTTGGTTCGACTTCGCCGACGCAGTTTTCACCAATGCACGCTTCTCTGGATTGTCGTTGGCGGTGGAGACATTGACCCCAATTCCATCAAAAGACTATCCAACCCCCGCAAAACGGCCGTTGAATTCCCGGTTGGATATGACAAAGCTCGCCACGAGGTTTAGCGTGGCCCTAGAGAATTGGCCGGTGTTGCTCGACGAGATATTTAAAGATGGAATCTTAGGAGACCGTGCATGACATAATCGGTGGCTGGACTCCCTCGATTATTGCAAATTTAAAAATTTAAAGTGTATGACCTTCTTGACGCTCAACCTTGCGTGATCGTAGCTATTCCGGTTTAAATTATAGATCCTTTGCGAACAGCACTTGATCAAGGAAGATTCTCATGCCGCAAACCACCGCCCAACCGCAAGCCCCGATGGACAACCATGCCCCGAACGCGCCCTACAAGGCGCGTCAGCTTATTCGCAGTGGCGGGCATACGGATCACACGGCAGGTATGGCACCTGGACATGTTCAGGCCAATTTGGCGATCCTACCAGCGGAATACGCGCAAGAGTTTCAAACCTTCTGCCAACTCAACCCAAAGCCCTGCCCGCTTCTAACGGTTGGAGAGGTTGGCAGCCCCTTCCTACCCACATTGGGCGAGGACATTGACCTTCGCACCGATTTGTCCGGCTATCGAGTGTTCGAAAATGGCGTGGAAATAGACGACACGGACGATGTATCAAAATACTGGCGCGACGATCTGGTCGCCTTTCCACTTGGCTGTTCGTATTCATTTGAAGACGCGTTGGTGCAGGACGGGGTGCCGCTGCGCCATATCGAGCGCAATGAATGCGTCGCCATGTATGTCACCAATATCGACACGAAACCCGCCGGTCGTTTCCACGGCAAAATGGTTACCTCCATGCGCCCGATGAAACCGGCGGACGCCATTCGCGCGATCCAGATCACCACCCGGTTTCCCAACGTCCATGGAGCGCCAGTACATATTGGACATCCGGAATCTATCGGCATTGACGACATTGAACGCCCAGTGTTCGGCGGCGCGCCGCCTCGGATGAAGAATGATGAAATTCCCGTGTTCTGGGCCTGTGGCGTCACTCCGCAGGTCATTATTGAACAGGCCAAGCCCAGTTTCTGCATCACCCACCGGCCCGGCTGCATGTTGATTACCGACCTCAAAAATAGCCAATTGGCGGTGATGTGACATGCCCGATTCCATCCCCCTTGCAAACGCTGAGAACCCGGCCCGAACATTGCGCCGCGCCATCCGGTCCAATGACCACACGACGCATACCAGCGGACAGGCACCCGGCTTTGTCCAGGCTAACATGGCGATCCTGCCCGCCGACTGCGCCCGTGAATTTTTGACGTTCTGTCAGCTCAACCCCAAGCCTTGCCCCTTGCTAGCGGTGGGGAATGCGGGTGACCCCTATTTGCCTACCTTAGGCGAGGACATCGACCTTCGGACCGATTTATCCGGCTATCGGGTGTTCGTGGATGGCGCAGAGGTCGACCGGACCGATGACATAACGTCATATTGGCGGGACGATCTGGTGTCGTTTCCTTTGGGATGTTCCTATTCATTCGAAGAGGCTTTGTTACTGGGCGGCGTGCCGCTCAAGCATATTCAACATGGCGAACGTGTAGCCACCTATGTCACTAATATCGACACCACTCCTTCCGGGCGCTTTCACGGCAAGCTGGTCGTCTCGATGCGCCCGATGAAGGCGGCGGACGCCATTCGCGCCATTCAGATCACCACACGGTTCCCCAATGTGCATGGCGCGCCGGTGCATATTGGGCACCCCGAAGCCATCGGCATTAACGATCTGGCATATCAGCATTTTGGCGGCGCCCCGCCGCGTATGGACGACCACGACATTCCGGTGTTCTGGGCCTGTGGCGTCACGCCGCAAATCGTGACTGAAGCAACAAAGCCGAGCTTCTGCATCACCCATCAGGCTGGGCATATGTTGGTGACCGACTTGAAAAATTCTCAGCTATCAATCTTGTAATAGTCTGACTCTAAACAGGGAACTCTAATCCCATCGCGCGGTAATGTACGGCGCGGTTGGTCCAGCCGGGCCTTGCTTTGACCCGCAGGAACAGATGAACCTTGCGGTCAAACATATCCATAAGATCCAGGCGCGCCGCCGCGCCAACCGACTTGATGCGGGCGCCATTTTTACCCAGAACGATGCCCTTTTGGTTTTCCCGATCGACAATGATTTCCGCGTCGATCTTGACGCCGCCATCCTTAAATTCTTCCCAATTCACAGTTTCTACCGTCAACGCATAGGGTAACTCTTGATGCAATTGCAGAAACAGTTTTTCGCGAACCACCTCAGCCGCCAGCAACCTCATCGGCATGTCCGTGATCTGGTCTTCGGGAAACATCCACGGTCCCGGCCGCGCCTGATCACCGCAAAATTTTAGAAAGTCGTCAACGCCGTCCCCGTTCAACGCGGAGATCATGAACGTCTCCGAAAATACGCTGGACGCATTAGCTTGGGCGGCAAGCCCCAACAGTTTTTCGCGCGGAACCAAGTCAATTTTGTTGAGGATCAAAATTGAAGGTGTTTGCTTTGACGCCAAGGTTTCCAAAATGGATCTCGTGTCGCGTGTGATCCCCTTCTCGCTGTCGACGATCAACGCGACAAAGTCCCCCTCACCAATGCTTTTCCACGCGGTCTGCACCATGGCGCGGCCAAGTTTCTCGCGTTCGCGCGGGGTAAATATACCAGGCGTGTCGATGAAAACGACCTGGCTAACGCCGCGAATCGAGATCCCCAACACCCGGGTGCGGGTGGTCTGAACCTTAGGCGAGACAATCGACACCTTCGCGCCAACCATCTTATTAACAAGCGTCGATTTCCCCGCATTCGGCGCGCCAATCACCGTAACGAATCCACAGCGCGTTTCAGTTTCGGTCGTATCTTCAGTCATGTCATCGCCTCTTTGTTAGACGGAGATTTAGTAATATTGTCCATCAACGCTGCCGCCGCATTCTGTTCCGCAACACGTTTTGACGGGCCTTCGCCATGCGCTGGGGGAAATCCATCTACTTCTGTTCCGACATTAAACATTGGCGCGTGGTCCGGGCCGACGCGTGACAACACCGTGTACACAGGCGCCAGAAAACCACGCCCTTGCGCCCATTCCTGAAGTGCCGTCTTGGCGTCTTTGGGCGGTTCGACCGGCATGGTCATAAGATCCGACCAATGCAATTTAATCCACCGCGCCGCCGCCTCAAGCCCACCATCAAGGTACAACGCGGCGATGACAGCTTCGCAGACATCGGCGAGTATGCTGGGGTTATCCTTGCCACCCGACACCGCCTCGCCTTTGCCTAAAGCGATGTGTCCGCCCAGATCTATTGCACGTGCCACTTCGGCCAATGTCTCACGGCGCACCAGGGCCGCATGGCGACGCGCCAAATCACCTTCGGGTTCACTCGGGAACCGCGCCAACAACATGTCCGCGACCACCAGCGACAAGACCCTATCGCCCAGAAATTCCAGACGTTCGTAGTTTCGACGCCCTTTACCAGCGCTGCCATGGGTAGTCGCTTCCGCAAGGATCGTCATGTCCTTAAAGTCACGCCCCAGAGATTTTGCCAATTCGTCAAGCATAACCAACGCCTATTACTCGATCGTGTTGAACAAACGTTTATATCGGACGGTGAAGGGCCACTTCCAAATCTCCCAAATCCGTGCGGAACCATTGGTCGAAAAGAACAGTATTTCCGCCCGTCCCACCAGGTTTTCCGCCGGAATAAATCCAACCATATCCAGAACACGACTATCCTGGGAATTATCCCGATTGTCACCCATCGCAAAATAATGGCCCTTCGGAACATGGAAGATGTCGGTATTATCCAACGGACCGGAATCTCCTAGGCGTTCCAATATCTGATATACGACCCTGTTCGGCAGCGTTTCACGAAATTGCGGCGACGCCGTGAAACGACCCGAGTCACCCTGGCGGCGAAAATCCGTAATTCGGCGGCGGCGTACTGGCGTCTCGTTGATGTGGAGCACGCCGCGAATAACTTGAATTTTATCACCAGGCAAACCGATGATCCGCTTAATGTAGTCGGTCTGATTGTCCGTCGGCAGTTTAAATACCGCCACATCACCGCGTTCAGGAATACTTTCGAAAATCCGACCTTTGATCAATGGCAAACTGAACGGGAGGGAATGCCGACTGTAACCATAGGAAAATTTCGAGACAAACAAATAATCGCCAACCAACAGCGTTGGTATCATCGATCCCGAAGGGATATTGAAAGGTTCGTAAGCAAAGGTCCGGACCAAGACGGCGAACAGCACAGCGAAAACAACAGTGCCCAAGGTTTCCATAAAACCCGCGGCAAGCGATTGTTGACCTGGTTCGGGATTGGTGCCGGCAATTTGAGCCTTGCCGCCGGATTTTCTTATCGCCATGGAAGGCCTTTCAGGAAATATTTGATGAATGGAATAAGGCGGCTTTATGGTCGCGTCGCTTCACGCCTGTCAAGCTGAAGCCGAAACCGCGAAAATCATGACAACCGCGTTGGCTAATCCGGACTCATCCGTCAATGAGACCTCGACCTGCGCCTGCATCCCAGACGGCGTGAGGTCCTGCATACGGCGAAGCGCGCCGCCATACAATTCCATGGTTGGCTTTCCGGATGGCAAATGCACAACTTCTATATCGCGCCAGAAGACGCCCTTGCGAAACCCGGTCCCCAACGCCTTCGAACATGCTTCTTTTGCTGCGAACATTTGCGCGTAACGCGCGGCGCGCGCATTTTTACGCCGCTCCGCCCGCGCTTGTTCCTGATCCGTGAAGAGACGCGCTTCAAAACGTCCCGGAAATCGTTTCAGCATTTCCGTGACGCGGGCGATATCGCAGAGATCTGTGCCGAGACCAATAATCATAGGCAGGACACAATCACGTTCTTCGTGCGCCCAACGCATCGGCGCGCGCATTGTCCATCAACGTCCGCATCCGTTTTATAGTACTGTCGAGACCCCCGAAAATCGCCTCCCCGATAAGAAAATGCCCGATATTGAGCTCGGCGACCGATTCAATCGCCGCGATTGGCGCGACATTATCGAAGGTCAAACCGTGCCCCGCATGACATTCCAACCCAATGGTCGCGGCGTGTGCAGCGCCAGTAATGATCCGGTCCAGTTCGGCTTGTTGTGCATCCCCCTCCAAATAGGCGTAGCGACCCGTGTGGAGTTCAACAACCGGCACCCCCAACGCCACAGCCGCGTCGAGTTGGCGCGGATCAGCTTCGATAAAGAGTGATACGCGAATACCCGCGTCGACCAACTGTCCAACGATGGGCGCAAGGTAATTATACCGGCCAGCCGCATCCAGCCCTCCTTCGGTGGTTACCTCCTCGCGCTTTTCCGGCACAATACATGCTGCGTGCGGTTTATGGCGCAACGCTATAGATAACATTTCCATCGTCGCCGCCATTTCCAAATTTAAGGGCTGCGCAATTTCGTCAGACAAAGCGCTTATATCCTCGTCGCGGATATGGCGCCGATCTTCACGCAAATGCGCCGTAATTCCATCGGCACCCGACGCAACTGCGATCTTCGCCGCGCGGACAGGATCAGGACAGGCCCCGCCCCGCGCATTTCGAATTGTCGCAACGTGATCGATATTAACCCCAAGACGCTGATATTGTGTCATTCTCTGGCCTCCAAACTCCTTATATGACGGGCCGAATTCGCCGCGCCCCCTTATTTTGATACGCTTTTAACAACGGCTTCAAGATAAAGTAAAAGATTAGCCAAACCGCCAGCGCCGTAATCGCGCCGCCCACCAACATAGGGGCAAGGATTGGCCAGGCGCGGTCGACTAAAAATCCTACATCCGTCCGGAGGGCCGCTTCAATAAATTCTGCAAAAAAGGCACCAAAACCCACTTGACCCGCACCTGCGGTCGCAAAGCCCAACCACAATCCTAAATTATATATCCACAACCAGATAAACGGGAATGTCCACGGATTGCCAACGATAGTGCCAATGACCGCCGAAAAAAGACTGCCCCCAATAAGCCAGGACAGGAATAGCGCCAGCAAAATATGTACGCCAACCAGCGGTGTAAAGGACATCGCAACACCGCAAGCAAACCCCGCCGCAATGCTGTGCGGGGTGCCGGGCAGTCTGGCCAAACGATGAAGCATGTACCGCATATACCGCCGCCACCCCAGCCGAGGCCACACGATATTACGCGCGCGATGGGCTATACTTGCTTTATGGCGCCGTCGGAACATTCACCCGCACCAGTGTTGAAATTTAAATTATTATTGGAAAGCCAACAGGGCTTACGGGAAACCCCCCCCGAGGTCAATCCCGACTGCCCTACGACCGCTTAATGCTGATCGCGGCTAACCGAGATCACCTCTGGCGTCGCGCGCAATCCGGCGGCAATGTTTGTCAATTGCTTCACGTCCACGACTTCGATATCAACCAGAAGTTCAAAAAAATCAGTAGACCGGTCGGTAATTTTTAAATTTGTTATATTTCCACTGTTCCGGCCGATGACCGACGTCAAATTCGCCAAACTGCCCGGTTCATTGGCAAGCACGATGCGAATACGCCCCACATGCACGGTGTCATTTTCCGCATCCCAGGCGACATCAAGCCAACGTTCCGGCATATTCGTAAAATTTTCCAACGTTTCGCAGTCGATCGTGTGAATTATCACGCCTTTCCCGGTGATAACGATGCCGACAATCCGGTCGCCTGGAAGCGGGTGACAACATTCCGCGTAATGCATCGCCATTCCGGGTTTTAATCCCCGGATAGGCACTGCGTGCTCACTCTCGCCACCTACCTTGCCAGCAGTAAGCGCCCCGTTGGGCTTATCAGCACTTTTTAATTCGGGAAACACGCCGGCAAGAACATCAAACCCCGTTAATTGGCCACGACCGACATTGAAAAATACGTCGTCTGCCGATTCGAGCGCGAATAACTTCAACACAGATTTAATAGCCTTGATCCTGAATTCATGACCGTGTTGACGAAACGCCTTTTTGGTAATTTCGCGACCCAGAGTGATATATTCCTGACGTTGCTGGGACCGAACGTACCGGCGAATACAAGCCCGCGCCTTGCCCGTAACCACAAAACTTTCCCAGGCTGGGGACGGGTATTGCGTTTTGGATGTTAAGACTTCAACCTGATCGCCATTGCTCAACTGGGTGCGAAGCGGCGCTATCCGGCCATTGATTTTAGCGCCAACACAAGTGTCCCCGACTTCGGTATGAACGGCATATGCGAAATCGACAGGGGTGGATCCGCGTGGCAGCGAACGCAAATCGCCTTTTGGCGAAAAGCAAAACACCTGGTCAGCGAACATTTCCAACTTCGTGTGTTCCAGAAATTCTTCTGGCGCATCAGCGTGTTCAAGAATTTCCAACAATTCGCGCAGCCAGCGATATTGTTTCCCTTCCGTATAATTTCCCTGTTTGTAACGCCAATGCGCAGCAACGCCCAATTCCGCCACTTCGTGCATCTCATCGGTGCGGATTTGGATTTCGATCCGTTGGTTTTCCGGGCCAATAACGCTGGTGTGCAAAGATTTGTACCCATTGGGCTTTGGGATCGAGATGTAATCTTTAAAAAGTCCCGGGATCATTTGGTAACGGCCGTGAATGGCGCCCAAGGTTTGATAACAATGTTCAACCGAATTCACGACGATCCGAAACGCCATGATGTCGGACAATTGTTCAAAGCCGATATTCTTACGCTGCATTTTTCGCCATACCGAATAGGGTGTTTTCTCTCGACCCGAAACAGCAGCCTGTATGCTCGCCTCCCCCAAAGTATGGCTTAATTGATCCATAACCAGACTAATTAAATCACCACCGCGGTCTCGCAGAAAATCCAGTCGGTTTAATATAGACAGCCGTCCATCTGGATTCAGCTCGACAAAGGCCAAGTCCTCTAATTCGTCCTTCCAGTCGCGAATACCAATGCGCTCGGCGAGTGGCACATAAATATCCATCGTTTCGCGACCGATCCGGCGACGTTTTTCACTTTTCGAAACGTGATGCAAGGTCCGCATATTGTGCAGCCGGTCCGCCAGCTTGACCAACAACACGCGAATATCCTCTGACATAGCAAGCAGTAATTTGCGGAAATTTTCAGCCTGTTTCGTTTGGTCCGATTGAGTTTCAATCTGACTCAACTTTGTCACGCCATCCACCAGCCGCGCGATCTCGGAACCGAACAATTTTTCGATGTCCTCCATCGTCGCTACTGTGTCTTCAACCGTATCGTGGAGCAATCCTGTGACGATTGAGGCGCAGTCGAGCTTTTTATCGGAAAGTATTCCCGCAACTTCGACTGGATGGGAAAAGTATGTGTCGCCGGATTCGCGCATCTGCGTGCCATGCGCTTTCATCGAAAATACATAGGCCCGGTTCAACGCGTCTTCATCGGCGGAGGGGTCATAGCTTTTTACACGCTCGACCAGATCGTATTGGCGCATCATGCGCCGTGACTCCAGTGCACGAACAAATTTATGCGTCGGACCAAAGTCCGGCGCATAAACAACACTGAAATACAGCCGTTCCCGCTAGCGTCAGGGTGCTGGCGGCTCAGCGTCGGCAGTTCTTTCTTCGCTCGGTTCATCCGTATAACGCACCTGCATGCCCTGAAGATCCGAATCGTCCGTCAATGCGGCGGCGGTCATCAATTCCATTGGGTCTTCTTCTTCAGGTTCATCAATTTCGACATGTTTTTGCAAGCCACGCACGACGCTGTCGCTCAGTTCATCCAAGGGCACCGTCTCGTCGGCTATTTCCCGTAGCGCGACGACCGGGTTTTTATCGTTGTCGCGTTCAACTGAAATATCAGAGCCTGACGTGATATCTCGACTCCTTTGAGACGCCATCATCACCAACTCAAATCGGTTAGGAACCTTTAGAACGCAATCTTCAACCGTAACACGCGCCATATTCTATAACCCCGTCGTTTCGTTTGATTCAGAAGCCATTTCAATGCAAGCCGGGCAATATATGGGCCCGTAAAACATTATTCAAGGTATTTGGCAAGGTTCTTTAACAAGACCCATCTTGAACTCTCAGTTATCTTCCATAAAATTTTATTTAAATTTTAAAACAATCCCTTGTCGAAGTAGGATGAACGCCCTAAATAACTAGTCAAGAAGGAAATACACACTCTGATTTAGTTATTTTTTGACTCTGAACTTCATTTTTAATGCCTGATTTAGGCCTAAATTTTAGGAATTTAAAACATGAAACTAAATTTCCGCCCAAACGAAAAGGTTGGCCTTTTTATCGACGGCGCTAATTTGTATGCGTCAGCACGCGCGCTGGGCTTCGACATTGATTACAAGCGTCTCCTGAACGCGTTTTCCGGAGAAGGTACCCTCATTCGCGCATTTTACTACACCGCCTTGTTGGAAGATCAGGAATATTCGCCAATCCGACCTCTGGTCGATTGGTTGGACTACAACGGTTACACCATGGTGACAAAACCCGCGAAGGAATTCACAGACGCCAGCGGTCGGCGTAAAATCAAGGGCAACATGGACATCGAACTCGCCATCGACGTTTTGGAAATGGCCGACCATTTGGACAATATCGTTCTGTTCTCCGGGGATGGGGACTTTCGCCGTCTTGTCGAAGCGGTGCAACGCAAAGGCGTCCGCGTCACCGTCGTCAGCACGGTTAAGTCAGTACCCCCGATGGTTGCTGACGAATTGCGGCGCCAAGCCGACGATTTCATCGACTTGTCATCCCTATCCAATGAAATTGCGCGGAAACACACACCGCACAAAATTGAAGCTAATTACTCAGACAATTCGGACAATGCAGCCGATTATGACGATCAGGACGACGATTATGATGACGATTATGAAGAACCTGTCGTAACGACCGCTTAATTTCTTCCGTCATCATTCTATGAATTTGACATGAATCCTAATCTGAATTGTGATCTGTGCCCGCGCCTCGCCGAGTTCCGGGAAACGAACCGCCAAAAATTTCCGGATTGGCATAATGCGCCCGTTCCCAGTTTTGGAGACATTGACGCCGGCTTGTTAATTGTCGGACTGGCGCCGGGTTTACGCGGTGCCAATCGGACGAGCCGCCCGTTCACTGGCGACTATGCAGGGCAGTTGCTCTATCCAACTTTGCAAAAATACGGGTTCGCACGCGGGACCTATGACGAAGAAGCAAATGATGGATTAGATTTAGTCGGCTGCCGCATCACCAATGCAGTGCGGTGCGTGCCTCCACAAAACAAACCTGTCGGCGCGGAAATTAACGCCTGCCGACCCTTTCTAATCCAAGAAATGGACGCAATGCCAAACCTTCAAATCGTTCTTTGCCTGGGGACGGTTTCGCATACTTCGGTCATTCGTACATTCAACCTTCGACAACGTGACTGGGCCTTCGGCCACGGTGCCATTCACGAATTACCCAATGGACTGCTTTTGGCCGACAGCTATCATTGTTCACGCTACAACACGAATACCGGTCGGTTGACCCAGGCGATGTTTCACGACGTTTTCCAGGGAATTCAGCATCGACTTGATACGCCAGATCAATAAATTAGTGGGCTAATTCACCAATTTCTTGGAAACTAAGCGTTTTGATCAGGCCACTAATTAACCGCGATCCCGAAGAACTCGCGACTTTTGGCGTTGCCAATCCCGGTCTTTGGTAGTTTGCCGCTTATCAACCTGTCGTTTACCCCGCGCCAATCCCAGCTTCACTTTGGCGATACCGCGATCATTAAAATAAATCGACACGGGCACCACGGTAACGCCTTGTCGCTTGGTTGCGCCCAGTAGCTTGTTCATTTCACGTTTGTGCAATAGCAGCTTCCGAGGCCGCCGCGCTTCGTAATGAACCTGTCTGGAATTTTTATATTCCGGAATGTAGCAATTATGCAGCCACAGGGCACCTTCCTTGGGACCAGCCCAAGATTCCCCCAGACTCGCCTGTCCGCTACGCAGCGATTTAACTTCACTGCCTTCTAGGATAAGTCCCGCCTCCAGCGTTTCATCGATAAAATAATCGAACCGCGCGCGTCTATTTTGTGCGACCGTTCGCGGTTCGCTTGATTTATCGATCATCGCCTCAGTTCAATATTCCCGCCGACACCATGGCGTCACGAACGGTTTGTTTGCCGCCCTCAGTCAAGTCACCAAGCGGTGGGCGAACGCTCGGGTCCGCGCATTTTTCGATCAAATGTGCGGCGTATTTTGCAGGCGCCGGGCTATTCTCACAGAACATCGCATCATGCAAGGGCATCAACCGATCCCGCAGAACGTTGAACGTTTCCAAATCACGGTCCCGCCAGGCATTGTGCAATTCGGCGCACATTTTCGGCGCGACATTCGCCGTGACTGAAATACATCCCACACCACCTTGTGCCAGAAAAGCTGCAACCGTCGCGTCTTCGCCGGACAATTGGCAAAATTCCTCACCAATCGCCACACGGGTGGCCAACGGTCGCGCCAGATCCGCCGTCGCATCCTTGACGCCAATAATATTAGGAATTTTCGCCAGCCGGGCCATCGTTTCAACACTCATGTCAACGATGGAACGCCCGGGAATATTGTAGATAACAACCGGTAAGTCGACCGCATCGGTGATCATTTTGTAATGCCGATACATGCCTTCCTGAGTTGGTTTGTTGTAATAGGGGGTCACGACGAGGGCTGCGTCCGCCCCGGCTTCCTTTGCGTGTTGAGTCAATTCTATGGCTTCCGCCGTCGAATTTGAGCCAGCGCCCGCGATAACCGGAACGCGTCCCTTCGCGACCTCCACACAAAGCTCCACGACACGTTTATGTTCGTCATGGCTCAATGTCGGCGATTCGCCCGTCGTCCCGACAGGCACCAAGGCATTCGTGCCTTCGTTGATATGCCATTCGACGAACGACTGAAATCCCTCTTCATCGACGGCACCATTCTTAAATGGCGTAATCAACGCAACGAGTGAACCCTTGAACATGTCTTCCTCCACACCTCGCGCCCGCCTCGTCATTGAGTCCTAGCGCAAAAATACAATAGCACCAGACCATAAACCGGTGAACTCTTTGCGGCAATAGGCCTACGACGTCAACCGCACAACTTTGAAGGACATTGTTTGCGGCATGATGGCTCGTGTAAAATGCACAATGGAAAATACCCTTAAAATGAAACCTCGAAAATAGTAGAAAGGCAAAAGCTTGGCCTGTTTTTTTTATATCGCTGCAGCGTTTGCCGCATGTTACGTCCTGGTCGCAACGCCAGCGGCCTCCGACATATTGAGCAAACAAGACCAGACGCTCTACAAAAAGGCGTTCGACGCCGCCCGGGACAAACAATGGAAAACCGCGACCCGATTGTCTCGCAAGGGTCGCTCCAAACTTCCGGCGAAAGTCATAATGTGGCTGCGTGCTCAATCCAGCGGCTCGGGCGTCACCTTTGACGAGATTAACAAACTTCTCGAGGACCCCGACGGTTGGCCCCGAAAACGTAAACTTCGTCTGAGCGCGGAAGCAATTATGAGTGCTACCGCAGATAAAAAAAACACATTGGCGTGGTTCAACAAATATCCACCACTGAGCGCCCCTGGTGTCATTCACCAAGCCACCGCGTTGCATAAAACCAACCGCGATACGGAAGCGGTTAAAATTATCCGCGACGCCTGGGTCAATCTTGACATGCTCCGGGCGCACGAACTCGTTTTCAGAAAGCGGTTTCACAAACATCTGACAAAGAAAGATGATGTAAAGCGGTTAGATCGGTTGATCTGGGACCGACGGATTTCGGCGGCAAGACGCCAGATGCGCCGGGTCGGGATGGATTACCGCCACCTGTCCCAAGCGAAGATCATGCTGATGCGCCGAATTGGTGGTGTTGACCCCGCCGTTGCGCGCATTCCCGCAGCATTAAAAGACGACCCCGGCCTGTTGTTCGAACGGATGAGATGGCGTCGCCGAAAGGGGTTTTCCGATCGCGCGATTGAATTGCTCGTCCAACAACCCGCTGTCAACGCCCGCCCTAAACGATGGTGGATCGAGCGTGCGCTGCTAACCCGGCACGCCTTGCGCAACGGCGACATCACACTGGCCTATCGCCTGGCGCAGGATCATCGGCAGGCCGGCGGCGCATCGCTCGCCGAGGCGGAATGGCTCGCCGGGTGGGTCGCCTTACGGTATCTGCGCGACCCCAAGGTCGCGCAAAAGCACTTTCGCACGCTGTACGATAATGTCAGCTTTCCTGTCAGCCGCGCCCGTGGTGCGTATTGGGCGGGACGGGCAGCGGAAGCGGGCGGGGAGAACGACGCTGCCAAAACCTGGTATCAACTCGCCGCCAAACATACCACGACGTTTTACGGACAAATGGCGCATTTCCACATTCCCGGGCCCGGCGACGCGTCGGCCCCCGCCGACCCCACCGTCACAGCGCAAGACACTCAACGCTTCAATGCGCGGTCCTTCGTTCAAATCATCCGCATCCTTGCGGAATTGGACCAACGAAAATTGCTGAGTCCGTTTTTTAATCAATTAATCCACGCTGTGAAAAAGCGTGCGGGTTGGCGGCTCATAACGGATCTCGCCAAAGACATTGGGCGCGATGACCTCGCCATCCATGTCGCCAAACAAGCTTTGAAACGAGGCGTCATCCTCACCGATGCTGGGTACCCAACGCTCCCAACAACAAGGGCCCGGGTAAAGTCAGCAACCCTCCATGCCCCTATCATTCACGCCATCGTTCGGCAGGAAAGCGCCTTTAACCCCCGCGCCATCAGCCCGGCGGGGGCGCGGGGCCTGATGCAATTGATGCCCGCCACCGCGCGTCGTGTTGCAAAGCACCTCAAACTTCGCTCGTCACCCCATCGACTCACCGCCAATCCACGGCATAACGTCAATCTTGGCACCGCTTATTTTAAGGGTTTGATGCGGCAATATGATGGGTCATTCGTCCTCGCCCTTGCCGCTTACAACGCCGGGCCCGGACGGGTGCGGCGATGGGTTCGGGACAACGGCGACCCGCGCACTTTGGACGCGCCCGACGCCATTGATTGGATCGAACAAATTCCGTTCAAGGAAACCCGAAATTATGTCCAACGGGTGCTGGAGAACCTGCCGCTGTATCACGGAAAATTTAACGATGATTTTTCGCCAATTTATACGATCCAAGCTATAACCAGCCTCGACGATTTGGAAACGCCATAAACGGCGTACCACCACAGGGACACTCCAGCCAATGCCCGGCCTTCCTTCACGTCCAACTTTTCAAAGTCCAGGATACATACCGCTAACAATGATCCGTAGAAAATATCTTCCAATTTTTCCGTCGAAGCGGCCTTTACGATCAACTCCTTGGACGTCCCGGCGAACATACCCACCACAAGGTCCAAAAATTCAAAGTCGCGTTCATGCATCATATCGATCTCCAAGCCTGCCTACATAACGAGCATGTGACGGCTACAGCATGGTCTATGCGTCCCTCTTCTAGCGTTTTTAACCATCGATTTTTCGGAGAAACAGGCGTAATTCTACGTCGTTAGTTTATGATGCTATCACAGTTCAATCCGAAGCCCGACCTTCGCGTTATTAAATTTTTCAACAAGTGGTTTCCCGTTATGCGCGCATGGCAAAGAATGTTAAGCGGTCGAAGGCTTAATCTCCTCGATCCGTCGCCCCTCGATATTGAAATTGAGGATATCGCTCATGGTTTATCGCGGGTCGCGCGATGGAATGGACAAACATCGGGCGATTGCGCCTTTACCGTGGCGCAACATTGTGTCGTCGTCGTTGACCTGATCCAACGGTTTAAGGTGGACCCAACGCCGCAATGGCGGCTCGCCGGGTTGCTGCACGACGCCGCCGAATACGTCATTGGCGATCTGATCTCGCCCTTCAAGGCGGCCGTCGGCTTGGATTACAAGTCGTTGGAAACCAGCCTGCAGCGCGCCATTCACATTCGCATAGGCCTGCCGACGGATATGCCTAAATCGGCGCAAACTCTAATTAAACGTGCGGATCGCGCCTCAGCCTACCTGGAAGCGACACAGCTTGCCGGGTTTGAGTCCCCCGAAGCAGGACGGCTTTTTGGCCACTTCAAGGGCATCGATGACATCAGATTAATCCCGGCGTCGGCTGAACAAGCCAAAGCAATGTTTATGGAGCGCTTCGAGTCTCTTGACAACGCTGGTTGAACAATTGGGGTTTAGCGCCCAATTAGGTGCTGTTATGATCCGCGCTCGCCAGATTGGAGACCACCATGCCCGAACCAACACCAGATATTACCCGCCTGCCCGCAACCGAATTGTTGCGGCGATACCAAGATAAATCGTTGTCGCCCGTCGAGGTGACGCAGGCCGTCCTGGACCGAATCGAACACGACAACCCCGTCGTCAACGCATTTTGCATCGTTGACCCAAAACAGGCGCTGGCGTCAGCGCGGGGCTCGGAAAGCCGATGGGCGAAAGGCGCGCCGTGCGGCCTGGTCGACGGCGTTCCCACAACCATCAAGGACGTTGTCCTGACCAAAGGCTGGCCGACCCTGCGCGGCAGCCGCACAACCGACCCGCATCAATCTTGGGAAGAAGACGCGCCCTGCACCGCGCGGTTGCGCGAACAAGGCGCGGTGTTGTTGGGTAAAACCACGACGCCGGAATTCGGCTGGAAAGGCATCACCGACAGCGCGCTCACCGGTATTACACGCAACCCGTGGAACACGGGCCGGACCCCAGCGGGCAGCAGTGGCGGCGCGGCTGCGGCCGCGGCGCTGGGATTGGGCGCATTGCATATTGGCACCGATGGCGGCGGGTCGATCCGTATGCCAGCTGCCTTCACCGGCGTGTTTGGTCATAAGCCCACCTTTGGGCGCGTGCCCGCTTGGCCGTCCAGCGCGTTTGGCACCCTCGCCCATATCGGGCCCATCGTCCGCACGGTCGGCGACGCCGCCTTGATGCTCAACGTTTTGACCCAGCCCGATCACCGAGACTGGTTCGCCATTCCCCCGGATGGATGTGATTTTACCACGGGACTTGACGATGGTATCGCTGGTTTGCGCATCGCCTATAGCCCGGATTTGGGTCACGCCGATGTCGATCCGGAAATCGCCGCGCTGGTCCGGTCCGCCGTCGACGTGTTCGCCAGCCTTGGCGCGGAGGTCGAAGAGATGGACCCGGGCATCGGCGACACAGCCGAAATATTCAAACGCCATTGGTACGCAGGCGCAGCGGCGGCAGTGGCCGAGTTCAGCGAAGACCAACAAGCGCTGATGGAGCCGGGCCTGCGCGAGGTCGCCACCGAAGGCGCCCAATATTCCGCCGTCGAGTATTTAGATGCGTCAGCGGCGCGCACCGTTATTGGGGCCAAAATGCGCGACTTCCACGAAACCTACGATCTACTGCTGACGCCAAGCGTTTCCATCCCCGCCTTCGGGGTTGGACTAGAATCCCCCGATCCCGACGCGCAAACCCGCTGGACGTCCTGGACGCCCTTCACCTACCCGTTCAACCTGACCCAGCAA
This sequence comes from Alphaproteobacteria bacterium, assembly GCA_028822585.1. Taxonomy (GTDB): domain Bacteria; phylum Pseudomonadota; class Alphaproteobacteria; order UBA8366; genus JABJJH01. The sequence goes on from JAPKDL010000027.1 coordinate 25,542, forward strand.
CCAGCCTGTTCCGCCCCATGTGGGTTTACGAAAGACGGCCTGCCTGCAGGACTACAGATCGTCGGGCGCAATTTCAACGACGCCCTGGTGCTGCGCGCCGCACGGGCGTTTGAATCCGTCCGCCCATTTCAAATGCCCGACGCCATCAACGTTCAACACTAAAACACCTCTTCAATAACACCACACTCTAACACGGGGTCCCCATGGACGAAATAATTGTTAACCGGCTGAAAGACATCACGGGGCCAAAAGGCTGGATCGACACGCCTGGCGATATGGCGACCTATCTGGTTGATGTGCGCAACCTGTATCAAGGCACAGCGCAGTTGATCCTTCGCCCGGAAAACACGGCCCAAGTCGCGGCCATCGTGAAAATTTGCGCGGAGGCGGGCGTTTCAGTCGTACCGCAAGGCGGCAATACGGGCTATTGCGGTGGCGCCACCCCCGGCATCGAAGGCGACAAGGATAATTTGGGCGGCGCCAACACGGTTCTTCTGTGCCTGTCGCGTATGAACACGATACGCGACATCGACCCGCTGAATTACACGATCACGGTGGAGGCAGGATGCATCCTGGCGGACATACAACAAACCGCAGCCGACGCCGACCGATTGTTTCCATTGAGTCTGGCCGCCGAAGGCACGTGCCAAATTGGGGGCAACCTCTCCACCAATGCCGGTGGCACGGCGGTGCTGCGCTACGGCAATACGCGCGATCTTGTGTTGGGTGTCGAAGTGGTGTTACCGGACGGGCAAATTTGGGACGGCATGAAACGGCTGCGGAAGAACAATACCGGCTACGATCTGAAGCACATGTTCATGGGTGCCGAGGGCACGCTGGGCGTCATTACCGCCGCCGTGTTGAAACTATTTCCCCTCCCGCAGGAAAAGACCACTATGTTCGTGGCGCTCGCCAATCCCGACGCGGCTGTCACCCTGCTGGCGCGGCTGCGCGCGGCCAGCGGCGACGGCGTCACAACGTTCGAATATCTCCACCGGATTTGCCTGGATTTAGCCATCGCCAACATCCCCAACATCACCGATCCTTTCGATCAACCCTATGCGCATTACGCCTTGGTGGAGCTCTCGTCGGGCGTCAGCGATGGCAAGGTCACGACGTTGGCCGAAGATATTCTGGGAGAAGCGTTGGACGCGGGCGACATCGCCGACGCCGTCGTTGCGTCCAGTGGTCAACAGACCGCGCAATTGTGGAAAATTCGCGAATCGATTCCCGAAGCGATGAACCACGAAGGCGGCGTAATCCGCCACGACGTATCCGTCCCCGTGTCCAGCGTCCCAGAATTTCTCCAGGTCGCGACAAAAGCCACTGCCGAAACCATCGACGGCGTACGAATCGCACCCTTCGGACATATCGGCGACGGCAACATCCACTTTAACCTCGTGCAACCAGTTGGCGACGAACGCGATGACTTCCTGGCCCGAACGCACGAGATCGAAACCGTCATCCATGACATCGCCACAAATATGAGTGGCAGCTTCAGCGCCGAACACGGCATCGGCCGTCTCAAACGTGGTGAGTTGGCGCGTTATAAATCCGATGTTGAGCTGGACTTGCTCACCCGCATAAAAAAGGCAATCGACCCCGACGGATTAATGAACCCCGGCAAGGTTTTATGAAAATAAAAGCCCCCAACAGTTTTGACAACCTGTCGCGGCGCACGGATTTCGCTTGATTACCGGCGCGCATGGATTTAGCGATCCTCTCATACAGTTTTGCGGCGACAATGTGCGGCGCGCAAAATAAACAATAGCACCAGTTAAGGAATGAATTTATGAAAGTTTTAGCGATTTTAGGCATGGCCCTTATGATGGCGATGAGCAACGGTGCTGCCCAAGCCGGTGACGCGACCAAAGGCAAAAAAATCTTCAAAAAATGTAAGGCCTGCCATTCGTTGAAAGCGGGCAAGAAGAAAGTCGGCCCCTCCCTGCACGGGATTGCCGGCAAAGCAGCTGCCTCGACGAAAGGCTTCAAATATTCTAAGGCCATGAAAAAATCGGGTGCCACCTGGGACGACGCGACGTTGGACGCGTTCCTGACCAAACCGAAGAAATTTATGAAGGGTACCAAAATGTCGTTCTCTGGTTTGAAAAAGAAAAAAGATCGCGACAACGTCATCGCCTACCTAAAAGAAGCAGCGAAGTAACAGCGCCTCCCTCTCTATCCGTGCGCCCGTCTTCTTAACTAACTTGATGGGCGCACGCGATTTCCCCGAATTCATCACTGTGATAATGCAGGGGCACAAATCCAACGTCGAGTGGGTCGGCGATCCCCAGCGCGGCGACCTCTGAGACGCTGGCGTTGTTGTGCCAATTCCAGGAATCGGAGTGGTGGTCGGCGGACCAGGTCCTCGATCATCAACTCCGCCAATTGGCCCCCTATGGAAATATAAAACCAATGTAGAGCTTGGGTTAAAAAGGACGCTCCTAATAGTCGAGGATGATTTTCGTAGCAATGGCAGTATTCCATATAGCGCGGGAGATGGGGTTTGACGTCGATTGCAGATGACGTTGATTACAGTGGCGTAAGTGGGCGCGCAGGGCGTTGATTGGCATGGTGCTCTGACGGACGAACAAAAGCCGGGTTCGATGCAACATCATCCAAATAAGCTCAGGGGCCTGCAAGTGGTCATACGTTCCGTCCGCATCAGTCATGATGTAGACATCGGCTTCAATTTCCAAAAAGCACGACGAACAGCGTTCCCTTTACCTTTTATTCGCTCATGAAGAACGATTGCCCCCGCGCGACGTGCAACGCCTGCGGTGTTGTCTGTTGAATTATTATCAATGAAATAAACATCGGCAGCCGGCAGCGCGGCCTTAAAATCCCGAACGACGCCTGTGATCATTGCAGCTTCGTTAAAGCAAGGCAAAAAAATTGCAACATTTCGTGTTTTCAAAATCTTCAGATATTTTCCGGTAACCAATTGATATAAAAGGCACACAAGTCTTTAATTTGTATAGAGCGTGATTCGCACAACATCCGAAATATAGCGCTGATCCGAACTTTGGAGCGCTGGAGGCTAGAGTTTTCCAGGATCGGAGCAAGGGTTACCAATGCGGGTTCAATTGGAAAATTTTGGCGCTATAATGGTGCTTGAAGCGTTGATTTTTTGGTTTTACTTGGCGCAGAATTTGGCAGGAAACCTTTACCTTGATTTAGAAATTTGAAGCATACAAACAATACCAAAAAAATCATGCGAACTTTTAACTAAATTGGAGCACTGTAAATGACTGTAACTCTTGAGATATTCACGGACTACGTTTGACCTTGGTGTTATCTCAGCACGGTCCGTGTTGAAAAATTGAAGGAAAATTTCGACGTGAAGGTAAAGTGGGTGCATTTCCCGCTACATCCCGACACGCCCCAGGAAGGGCGGACGTTGAAGGATCTGTTTCCGGGTCGCACCGACGCCGATATCAAGGCCACCTATGACCGGATGAAGGGTTTGATGGACGCCGAAGGGCTGCCCTATGGTGTGCGCACGCACACCTATAACAGCCGCCTGGCACAGGAATTGGGCGCGTGGGCAGACACGCAGCCGGACAGCGAGGCCATTCACGACGCGCTCTATCGGGCGTATTTCGTCGACAAACGCAATGTTGGGGATATCGACACGCTGGTGGACATTGCGGAAGCCGTTGGATTGCCCGGCGAGGAAGCCCGCGCGGTGTTGACCGAACGCCGATTCGAAGCCGCTGTCGACGCGGATTGGGAAAAGGCGCGCCAATTTGGGGTCACCGGGGTGCCGACCTTCGCCGCAGGCGGCTATGGCGTGGTGGGCGCGCAGCCTTATGAGGCGCTGGCGCAATTGTTGACGCAGGTCAGTCAAAGCACCGAATAAAATTACCGTGAAAAAAATGGCGCGACCGGAACGGGAATGCCCGTAGCGCCCCTCTGGCTAGGAGAAACCGCTTAGCTCTTTGGTTCATTTGGCGCGGTATTCTTCGGGCAGGAACATTATGGAGTCCTGCTCTTCCTTCACCGCCATGTGGCATTCGTAACAGAAGACCATGCCTTTAGAATTTTGGGCATCGGAGACATCGAAGATAGACCCCTTCGGTATTACCAAAGTGTATTTCCAATCACGGGAGTTCTTGTTGAAACCGGCCGTCATCTTCTCCATCAGGAAGAACCGGCCAAGGCCGGTTTTACCCTTGGGCGTGACCGAGAAACCGTCCTTCGCCAGCATCGCGCCGGCGGCCTGATACCGGACTTTTTAAACGCGCCATAAGAGCGACCGGCGGCGTTTGCGCAGTTTTGCACAAAGCTGTTGCCATGCGTAGCGAAGGTGTAGGCCACCCAGCTGTACCGGCGCCGATTGGTGAAGGTTTTGGCAGCGGGGACGCCGGATTTTCCCTACACAGCCTTTATGTCATTGAGAACACAATGATAGGCGGCGGCTTCAACCTCGGTGAATTCAGCGGGTTCCGACGCGCTGCAGGGATTACAAATATTTTTTGCCACGCAAGGGTTACAAGCATTCTTCGCCGCACGAGGGTTTCGGACGACACAGGAGTTTGGGGCCCACGCCGGACGCGACATGGTTCCTAAGGGGGAGACGGCGTCCGCCAAGAACCTCAGTTTTCCAAGGGCTTTAGAACCCACCCAAGCTGCTACCCACAAATCTACCCCCAAACAGGTTTTGCTCTGAACGAATAGTCGGGTCCCTTTGCGAGATATCCCAATTGTCAAAATTTTGCCGAATAATCGTCAAATGGCTCATGGCCCCAGCAGTCCATGAGCTGAGTTCCAAGGACAGTGTTCCGCTCAAACGATACCGGGGGCAATGCATCTAGGGTCGGGCCCGTGCCGCACTCGTAGTGGCCGCGGACAAACACCATTAGAGGTCACTTCTCATCACTGCGGAAGGTCAATACGAGAACGTCGCGATGGCCATTTCCTGCGGAGTCGAGCGGAGCGATCGGCGTGACGCCGTGGCGCACCCGGCTATCGTCAA
>JAPKDL010000125.1 GCA_028822585.1 Alphaproteobacteria bacterium
ATTGAACGGCGGGGCGCGCGGGTCGCCTTGATTACCACTCAGGGGTTCCGCGACGTTTTGGAACTCGCCCGGTTTCGCTCGCCGCATCTGTACGACATTGAGTTCCGCAAACCCGAACCGCTGGTCGAACGGCGTTTGCGGTTTGAAGTCGCCGAACGTATCAGCGGCGACGGAAAGGTTCTTCAACCGCTCGATGTCGCGGGATTGGACGCCATTGCTGAACGAATCGTTGCGGACGACATCGAGGCCGTCGCGATCTGCTTCATCAACGCCTATGTCAACGCGGACCATGAAAACGCTGCCATGGCGCATCTGCAAAAGCGCCTGCCGAATACCCCGATTTCAACATCCAGTCAGCTCTTGCCGCAAATTCAGGAGTTTGAACGCACCAGCACCACGGTGGTCAACGCCTATCTGCGACCGGTCGTGGAACATTATGTTAGCACGTTGTCGGATCGTATCCGTGAAATTGGCGTAACCGCGCCGCTGATGATTATGCAGTCGAACGGTGGCGTGTTGCCCGCGTCGCTGGTGGGCGCTAATCCGGTCTATATCATCGAATCCGGCCCCGCCGCAGGTGTCGTTGGGGCGCAACGGTTGGGCGCGCATTTGGGCATACCCAATCTGATGGTTCTGGACATGGGCGGCACCACGGCGAAGGCGTCAATCATCGAAAAGGGTGAAATCACGATCATGCCGGGGGCCGAAGTTGGCATGTCGCAAATGGGCAACCGGCTGATTCAAGGCGCTGGATATCCGATTCAGGCACCGACGATCGATATCGCTGAAGTCGGTGCCGGCGGCGGCAGCATCGCGTGGATTGATGGGGGCGGCGGCGTTCATGTGGGCCCGCGCAGCGCTGGGGCGATACCCGGTCCCGTGTGTTATGATCAGGGCGGCGATCAACCGACAGTCACAGATGCAAACATGATCTTGGGCTACCTGAATCCGAATGTGCTGGTAGGCGGCGACCTGCCGGTTAATTTTGACAAGGCGGCGGCGGCCATTGATGACATCGGCGCAAAGCTGGGGCAGGAACGCACCGAAATGGCGTATGGCGTCCATTTGATCGCTAACGCCACCATGTACAGGGCGTTGAGCGGGGTGACCTCGGAAAAAGGCCGGGACCCCTCGCAGTTTGATTTGTTGACCATTGGCGGTAACGGCGGCGTGCACGCCGCGGGCTTGGCCGACACGTTGAACATAAAACGCATTATCGTGCCGCCAGCCGCAGGTTTGTTTAGCGCCATGGGCCTGTCATTCGCCGATGTCGAGCACCATCTGGTGCGCGGATTCTATCATCTTGTCAGTGATATTGACGCGGCCAAGGTTAATGAAACGGCGGGAGAGTTGGTGGCAGAAGCCGAGACGCTGTTGATTGACGAAGGTTTCGGTGACCCGGCGCAACGCGATCTGCAATTGGTCGCCGAAGTTAAATATTTCGGGCAGTCCTGGGCGCTCCCTATTGTGTTTGAGGGCTATCCCGTTACTGAAGACTCGATTGTGGTGATGTTGGAGGCGTTTGGCGCCGCGCATGACCAAAATTATGGCTACCGGTCTGATGAGGAGCCAACGCAGATTGTCGCATTGAAATTGATCGGGCGAGGGGTGTCGACACTGCCGCGCCTGCCGGACCGGGTCGCCAGAGTCGGCGAAACCATGGCGGCGACGACCGAGCGGGAGGCCTATTTTGGACCTGAATGGGACTGGCGCCCCACACCGGTGCTGCCACGCGAAGGGTTAAGTGAAACGTCACGGGCCGGGCCGTTGATTATCGAGGAATACGACACGACGACGGTTGTGCGGCCCGGATGGTCCGCGCATTTGGATGAATGGAACAACATCGTATTGGAACGGGAGTAGCGGCATGCCGGACACTGAAAAAGCGTCAAACACCGTAAACCCGATCAAACGCGAATTGATCCGCAATGCGCTGGTCACAATCGCCGACAATATGATCGTCACCGTGATCCGGACGTCGCGGTCCATCGTGGTGAAGAACAATCTCGATTTTTCATCCTGTATTTGCGACGCTGAGGGACAGCTTGTCGCGCAAGGTTTAGCGTTACCCGCTCATCTGGGTGCCATGATGCCCGCCTTGAAGGGTTGCATGGATTTCTTTGGCGACGACATTCATTCTGGGGATATTTTGGCCAGCAATGATCCGTATTCTGGAGCTAGCCATTTGAATGATGTGTTCATGTTCGCACCAGTCTATTCGGCCAGCGGAGTGCGCATCGCTTTTGTGTGTCTAATTCTACATCACACCGATATGGGGGGGCGGGTGCCTGGCGGGAATGCGGCGGACAGCACCGAAATATTTCAGGAAGGCCTACGCATTCCGCCGAGCAAGATATACGAAGCGGGTAAACCGAATCCGACGCTCTTTAACATCATAAAAACCAATGTGCGCGTGCCCGATATGGTGATCGGTGACATGCGGTCGCAAATTTCCGCATTGCAGGTTGCGGAACGGGAGTTGGTCAAGCTGTTCGACGATTATGATCCCAAAGATTTGAAAATATATATGTCCGATTTGATCGATTATTCTGAACGGCTGACCCGCGCGGGTATTGCAGCGTTGCCGGATGGGTCGGTCGATTTCACAGATTGGAACGATGATGACGGCGCTGGGAGTGGTCCGGTTAAATTTCAAGTCCGTCTGACGGTCAAAGACGATGAAATGACGGTCGATTTTACCGGCACGTCGCCGCAGACCTCCGGTGCGCTCAATCCGAACTTCTGGTTTACCGCGTCGTGTTCCTTTGCTGCAATACGCACGGTTCTGGATGGCGATATTCCCAACAATGCGGGGTTCTTTAGACCGATCAAGGTGATCGCGCCAGAAGGCTGCTTCGTCAATCCGTTATTCCCGGCGCCGGTTGGCGCGCGCGGTCAAGGAGCGTACCGAGTTCGTTCGGTGGTTCTGGGCGCCTTGGCGCAATTGCTGCCGGACCGAATGCCCGCCTGTCCGGGCGGGTCTGAAATGGCGATAGTGTTTGCGGGCTATAATCCGGATCGTTCGCCGTTTTTGTTGTTGGAATTCCATAACATGACTGGCCTTGGCGGCGGGCCACGCATGGATGGACAGGAAGCCGGCCCTTATTGCCTGGGCAATGTGGCGAATGTGTCCGTCGAGGTGATCGAGGCGGAAAGCCCGGTCATGGTGGAAGAATACGCATTTTTGCCGGATACCGGCGGTCCCGGAACCCATCGCGGCGCGCTGGGCATCGTGCGGCAATTCCGTTTATTGGCGGAAAAGGCGACGGTTCAGGTCCGTTCTGACCGGCAAAAGCACAAACCCTGGGGATTGCAGGGCGGCGGCGGTGGGGCGTTGGGAAAATGTATCATGGACCCGGCGACCGACGACGAAGTGGCGACGCCGTCAAAATTCATCGGCACGATGAAGCGTGGTCAGGTGTTTCGAGGGGAAATGCCGGGGTCTGGCGGACATGGCTATCCGTTTAAGCGCGATGTAGACGCTGTGCTGGAAGATGTGCGTCAGGAAAAAGTCTCATTAGAACACGCCCGCACGGCTTATGGCGTAGTGATCAATGACGATGGTGTTGATGTGGCTGCGACGGCTAAGTTGCGTAGTGTTTAACGCGGTGCCTCGCCCTGGACCAATACACGCTGCATGACCCGACCCTCGGTGGGATCGTAGTCTCGATGCGCCAGATGGACCACGGCGCGATTGTCCCAGATGACAAAGTCGCCAATCCGCCATTTGTGCCGGTAGGTGACGTCGGGTTGAATGATTTGGTCCATCAGATTGTCGACGAACCCTTTGCTGTCTTCTTCCGACATGCCCTCGATTTTGGCGACCTTGCCGGGATGGATGTAAATCGCCTTGCGCCCGGTTTCTGGGTGTGTACGGATCAAAGGGTGCGATTGTAACACGCCGAATTTCTTTTTGTCCGCCGCACTGACATAGGCCTTGTCTTCAATTTTATTAATTGTTTGTAGCGCGCTCAATTCTGCTTGGCGGGACGGCGGCAAATTATCGAAGGCTTTACGCATATTGGCGAATCCGGTGTCGCCGCCACCTGATTTGGGCAAGGTGATGGCGTACAGCGCGGTGAATTTGGGTGGTTTGGCGTGGTTCGTATGGTCGGTATGCCAATCCCGAGATCCTGTTGTGTAAACGGTTCCATCCGCATCCGCCCCGGCGTTCCGGCTGTCGAGCACGGCGATTTCAGGGTGGTCCTTCATCAACATTTCGGTGAGATGTTGTGGCATCGTGTCCCCGAACAGTCGGACGGAGGCCAGATATTGCTCCGGGTTTAAATGCTGATTCCGAATGACGAGAACTAGATTTTCAACAACGGCTTGTTGCAGCACGTCCTGTTCGGCCTGAGTCAATGGTCTGGTCAAATCAACCCCGTTCGCCTCCGCGCCCAGCGCGTCGGATATAGGCGATATGGATACCGTCATCTTGTTGACTCCTTGAATTAGTCGCCGACCCTAAATATCAGTGGATTTTCCCGTAGGGCGCGGGCAATGTCCATGGCCTCTGGCATGTCTGCTCCCTTAATTGAAATGATGATCGTCCAATGAAACTTTATTATACGCCAAATTCTCCCTACGCGCGCATTTGCCGCATCGTGGCGGACGCCCATGGTCTGACCAACGACCTTGAACTGGTGCGCGTGCCGTTGCGAGACACAACCAGTACGCTGATCCCCCTTTCGACGATGGGCCGGGTGCCGGTGTTGACCGATGGCGACCTTGTCCTGTCCGAAGGCCGGCACATTTGTGCGTATCTCGATGAGAAGGCGGGCGTCGCGCCCAAGGTGGCGACGTATGGCGATTGGCCGGCCGTGGCGCGGGAAGCTGAAGCGTTGGCGTTTTTGGACGCGGTTACCGTCTGGACCCGGGAATTGAGGCGCAGCGAAGATGAACGCTCACCGTTCCTGTTACAGGTGGAAGAAGAGCAAGTGGTGCGGATGATCGCCCATTTCGACAATATTTTGAAGGCACCAGCGGGCTCACCTGCACTGACGTACGAAAACCTTTGCATTGCGGTCGCCATGAGTAGTTTAGATTTTTACGAATTGGCGGCAAATTGGCGGTCGGGTTACCCAAGCCTAGCCGCCTGGGTCGGCGCTTATGAAGCTATGCCCATTATCCAAGATTCCGTGCCCACCGCCGCCGCTATGAACCTGTTCACCCGTTAAGCATTACCAGCTATCGATCACCAACTGTCTATCCAAGGTAATTTCTTGCCTTCGCGTTTGGGTACGGGCGGCGCCGCGCGCAGGCCACTGGTGATCCAGTCGCGAGTGTCGGCGGGGTCGATGACGTTGTCCAGTTCAAACAGGCTAGCAGTGTTGATCGCCTTACCTTTTTCGTACATGCCCGCGACCAGTTCCTCGTACCGCGCCATACGCTCTTCCGGGTCTTCGATGGCTTGTAATTCGTCGCGAAAGCCAAGCTTGATTGCGCCTTCCAACCCCATGCCGCCAAACTCGCCCGTGGGCCAGGATATCGCGAAGAACGGAGAATGGAATCCACCACCCGCCATCGCCTGGGCGCCCAGACCATAGCCTTTGCGTAACACGATGGTGAAGGTCGGCACTGACACATTTGCGCCGATGACGTTGAGTCGGCAGCAATGTCGCACCAGCGCGGTTTTTTCGGCTTCTGGCCCGACCATGTTGCCCGGCGTGTCGCAGAGGAAGACGAGTGGAATGTCATAAGCGTCGCAGAGTTGCAGGAATCGCGCTGCCTTGTCCGCGCCGTCAGAATCAATCGCGCCCGCCAAATGGGACGGGTTATTGGCGACAATGCCGATGGGTCGTCCCTCGATGCGGGCGAGGGCGGTGACCATGCCCAGTCCAAAATCCTTGCGAATTTCCAGAACCGAATCAGTGTCAGCCATAGTGTCGATGACCGTGCGGACATCATAAATTCGCAGTCGGTCTTCGGGAATAGCGCGCCGCAACAGACGTTGGTCAGGGCAATCCCAATCCTCGATCTTGCCTTGAAAGTAGGAGAGGTATTTTTTGGCGACGGCGACGGCTTCGATTTCGTCTTCAACCGCGATATCGACGACGCCGTTGCGGGTTTGCACCGACATGGGCCCAACTTCCTCTGGTGTGAAAACACCGAGTCCGCCGCCTTCAATCATCGCTGGGCCACCCATGCCGATGGTTGAATTGGCGGTCGCTATAACCACATCGCAACATCCCAGCAGGACTGCATTGCCTGCGAAACAACGCCCGGACGTGATGCCGACCAATGGAGCTAGGCCGCTCAATCTTGCAAACAAATTAAACGCAGGCGTTTGAAGGTTGGCGGCAAAGGGGATGTCCGTGTCGCCGGGGCGTCCGCCGCCGCCTTCGGTAAAATAAACAATCGGCAAACGCCATTTTTCCGCCAATTCAAACATGCGGTCTTTTTTCTGATGGTTCTTCTTGCCCTGTGTCCCGGCCAAGACGGTATAGTCGTATGACATGACGATGCAACGCGCGTCTTCGTCTGAAAACCGGTCGCCGTTGATGCGGCCCAATCCGGTGATCAGCCCGTCGGCGGGATATCGTTCAACCAGCTCTTCGATGGAATGTTTGGATCGGCGCGCGGGCAGCACCAGCGATCCGTATTCGGCGAACGATCCATCGTCGCATAAATCTTCAATGTTTTGACGCGCGGTTCGTTGATTGGTTTTGCGGCGCCGTTCAAGGGCGGCGGGGCGTTGCGCATCAAGCGTCATGGATTGCCGTGCGATCACTTCCGCCAAATCTGGGCGAATTTCGTCCAGATCTATGGCGACGGTTTCCTTTTCGCCTGCGTCGCCGATCTCGGCTTCTTCGATGTGGAGGAGCGCCTGGCCTTCTACAACGGTATCGCCCTCTCCGGCCAAGACGTTGCGGACATATCCGTCTGCTGTGGCGGATACAACATGCTGCATTTTCATGGCTTCGAGGATAACCACCGTCTGGCCTTCGTGGATTGTATCGCCTTCACTGACGGTGACGCTGACGATGGTCCCCAACATCGGCGCGGCGACGCGGGTGGTTCCATCGGGAATTTCGGCTTGTGGGGCGGCAACAGCAGCGCCGCCGTTGAATTTACCATGATCAAGAATGGCAAGAGGATCGGACGCATCCAGCCTTTTTGCGGTTGATGATGCTTCCGCGGTCACATCTGCTTCGAAATAACGCTTTGCCCGTGCCGACGGCGTCGCCAGATTTGATAGATTGGCGTCGACAAATGTGGTGTGGGTATCGCCGTTCTTGAAGCTGGCGTGATCCAGTATGTTTCCAAGAAAGTCGATATTGGTCGTGACGCCGTCAATTTTGAACGCCGCCAGTGCGGATTGAGTTTTCCGCATGGCCTCATCGAAATTGCGGCCATGGGCGATTACCTTGGCCAATAGCGAATCGTAGTTGGTATTGGTCCGATATCCTGCATACCCGAAAGTGTCGACTCGTATGCCGGGCCCGGCGGGAATATCGAAGGCGTCTAATGTGCCACCGGAGGGGCGGATGTTGCCGTCACTGGCGATCGATTCCATATTGACGCGAACCTGGATCGCATGGCCCCGGGGCACGATGGCCCCGTCGGTTAACCCTAAACTCGCCAGGGTGTCACCCGACGCCAACGCAAATTGAAGATTGACCAGGTCCTCGCCTGTTACCGCTTCGGTGACCGTGTGTTCGACTTGCAGGCGGGCGTTGGCTTCGATGAAGTAAAAGTCGTCATCCTGAACCAGGAATTCGACGGTTCCGATGTTTTTGTACTTGGCCGCTTGCGCAAGTTTCAATGCATCTTCACTCAAGCGCCGCCGCAAATCGTCACTGAGATTCGGGGCGGGTGCGATTTCCACAATTTTCTGACGGCGGCGTTGGAGGCTACAATCACGGTCGCCGAAATGACAGACTGCACCCGTTCCGTCCCCTGCAATTTGAACCTCGATGTGACGCGCGTGAGTCAACAATTTTTCCACATACAAACGGTCGTCACCAAACGCGGACTTCGCTTCGCTCTGGCAGATTTTAAATGCTTCGTCCAATTCTGACTCGTTGAGGACCGGGCGCATACCCCGTCCGCCGCCGCCCGCCAAAGCCTTGATCATGATCGCGCCATTGTCGCCAAGACTGCTCAGGAAGGATCGCGCGTCGGCGAGACTCACAGCTTCGTTGAGTCCCGGTAACAACGTGACGCCCAGCTTCGCCGCCAGCGTTCGCGCCGCGCTCTTATCGCCAAACAAATCCAAGGTTTCCGGTTCTGGTCCAATGAAGGTGAGACCGGCGGCCTTACAGGCGCGGGCGAATTCGGCGTTTTCAGCAACGAAACCGTAGCCAGGATGGACCGCGTCACATTGGGATGATTGCGCGGCGGCAATGATCGCGCTGGCGTCCAGATAGGCAGCGACACCTTGTCCCGGTAACGCGATGGAATCATCAGCGACCTTTATGTGCAATGATGC
>JAPKDL010000028.1 GCA_028822585.1 Alphaproteobacteria bacterium
TTCTGGACTATGTCGCTGGATTCGACGATGTTTGGGTGTGCCGTCGCGATGATATCGCGAAGCACTGGATCACGACGCATCCATATTGATGGGCGCTAGTTGAAACGAAAATTTGGGGGTTAAGGCATATGTCTATTTTAGTCATCGGCGGCGCCGGGTTCATTGGCCGTCGTCTCATTCCGCTGCTGGTCGCAGAAAATCAGGCCATTACCTGCATGGATATTGATGTGGGCAGCGCCACCGCCGCCTTTGGAGAGTTTGGAGACAAGGTGAACTTTGTTCGCGGGGATGTCACCGCCTTTGACGATGTCATCGGCGCCATGATCGAATCGAAGGCAGAACGGGTCGTCAATTTATCCTATTTCATTGGGGAGCTGGCGCCCCATGTCGCCTTCAAGCTGGACATCCAGGGCATGGACAATTGCTTTGAAGCAGCGCGGCGAACCGGCGTCAAACATACGGTCTTCGCTAGTTCCCTCGCGGTGACCGGTGCACAATCCAAATTTGGCGAACGCCTGGTGAACGAAGACGATGAGCGCCACGGCGTTAGCCAGTACGCGATCAACAAGACGATTAATGAATGGCAGGCGCATGATTATCGCCGCAATTACGGGATGACCATCAGTTGCATCCGCCCCGCCAATGTGACGGGTCCGGACAAGAAGTTCGGTTCGATTGATCATGTGAATTGCATGTGCCAGCCCGCGCGTGGCACCTCGGTCACGTTTTCACATCGCGACACCATGCGCTGTGTTATTCATGTGGAGGACATGGCGGAAGTGTTCGCCCGCGTCGTGCTTAAAGACAAACCGGCGCATGAAACCTACAATTCCGGTGGCGCGACCGTCAGCCTGGGAGAACTTGCGGCGCTTGTGAGTGAATTTTTGCCGGACGCGGATATCCGCTTTGAACAGGAAGAAGGCGGCCGGGCGGTTTCTGGAAATTTCCTGATCGACAACAGCCGCGTGGTGGAGGAATTCGGCGTGCAATACGCGCCATTGCGCCAACGGGTCAAGGAAGTGATCAATGATATTCGGCGGGGCGAGGGTTTGCCGCTGGTTGCTTGAGCCGCCTATAAAATTGGTGTGACTCTTAAAATACTATGACGAGCCGCCCACGCGTCCCCCCGGCCTCTAGCCGGGCGTGCGCCTCACTGGCGCGGTCCGGAGGGTAAGTGTCGGCCACGCGGAGCGTGACGGCTCCTGATTCCGTGAGTTGTCGGAGACGGTCGAGTTTTTCGAACTCGCCGTCATAGGTGCGAACAAAGGTCGTCGTAAATGTGATGTTGCGTTGCGGTTCCCCTGTGAAGCCGCGCACGGATGTGAACGCGCCACCGTCCCGCACGGCTGGAATGACACGCTCGTTTAAGACAGCGCCGTCCGCAAGACCATCAACGCCGTTTGGAAAATGGTCGCGGATTCGAGACGCGACATCGTCGCCACGCTGAACGACGATGTCCGCGCCCAGCGCTGTAACGAGGGCTTGATCAGACTTGGACGAGTCGGCGATGACGGTCAACCCTTCGGCTTTGGCCAGTTGGATAACGTATCCGCCATAGGCGCCTGCGGCCCCTGTGACGGCAATCACCTGTCCGCGAGATAACCCAAGCAGGTCGAGCGACAGCCGGGCGGTTAGCCCGTTCATAGGCAATGTGCACGCCTCGACAGGTGTGGTGCCTGCGGGGGCGTGAACCACTGCGCGTTCCTGTAAAACGATCTGTTCCCGATAGGCACCATGGGTACCTTTTGGCGCAACCATAGCCATGACCACGTCGCCAATTTCTACGCCAGTAGCAACATTCGCCCCTACTTCATCGACGATTCCGGCCACATCCATGCCCGGTATATACGGCGGTGGGTCTAGCTTTTGCTGTTCCGCACGGGACCCATTCCGCGCCATCGTATCTGTCGGATTGACCGCCGCCGCTTGCACTTGAATGCGCACCTGACCGGGTCCAGCGTGCTCTTCGGGAACGTCGACGACTTCCAGAACCTCTGGGCCTCCATGAACCAACAGTCCGACTGCGCGCATGTGAATCACCTTTCATTGAGCCTGGGGCCGCAGAGGTGCAGCCTCATTTACTGGTTGGAGTATAGGAAGAACAAAATTTCTTTGCCATAAGCCATCTGATCCTGTCCTCGGTCACCCATGTTGGACATCTTTGAAAACGGTGATGGCTCAGGGATATGAGTCCAACTAAACTGTGGTGGTTGGTAACTGTTTGGGAGATGAAGAATGAGATTGAGAGATAAAATTGCGATTGTTACCGGCGGCGCGTCGGGCATGGGCGCGGCCACCGCGCAGCTGTTTGCGAGCGAGGGCGCAAAGGTCGTTGTGGCGGATCTTCTGGAGAGCGAAGGGGTCGAGGTAGTGTCAGAGATTTGCGCCGCTGGGGGGGCTGCGCGGTTTCAGTTGCTTAATGTGACAAGTGATGTGGCTTGGGACTCCTTGGTGTTGGAAACAATAGCGGCTTATGGCCAGCTCGATATCCTGGTGAACAACGCCGGCGTCAGCGGCAGTCATCCCGACCGGCTCAACATCGATACCTGGGATGAACAGATGAACATCAACGCGAAGGGCGTCTTTCTAGGCATGCGCGCCGTGATCCCCACCATGCAGAAGGCGGGTCGGGGCTCTATCGTGAACATATCCTCGATTTCCGGGTTCGTTGGTCAGCGTTTTGTGCATATGGGGTATAATGCTGCGAAGGGCGCGGTGCGTCTGGCGACGAAGGCCGCCGCGGTGCAATTTGCCCGCGATGGAATCCGCGTCAATTCCGTGCATCCCGGCGTTATGCCCGCGATGCGGACGTCACAGTTGACAGCGGATCCGGAAGTGCGCAAGAAAATGTTGTCAGCGATCCCGGCGGGTCGCGAAGGCCGGGTGGAGGAAGTCGCGTTCACAAATTTATTCCTCGCCAGCGACGAAGCGTCGTACATCACGGGTATCGAAGTGCCTGTGGATGGCGGTTTCCTGGCGATGTAGTCAAGCGTGCTTCTAATCCCGGGGAAATTTGTCGAGGAAATCGGCTAGAATGGTGTTGAAGGCGTCGGCCTCTTCGACATAGGGCATGTGACCGGCGTTGGGGACAATCTCCATCCCGGCGCCGGGAATGTTGTCGCGATACAAGGTCATGCGCTCCGGCGTCGTGGCGATATCGTCGGAACCCGCGATCACCATAACCGGCAACTCTATGGCGCCGATCCTATCGTCGAAATTCATCGCGAAAATGGCGTTGCCTGCTTCGGCGTAGCCTTCGATCGGGTTGGTCGTGAATTGGCGCCGCAATTCCGCGTAGCTTTCTGGCGCATCATCCTGATAGCCTTTGCGCAGGTAGCGTTCCAGGATGGCGTCGGCCCTGGCGTTCGCGCCGTCTTTGCGCATCACGGCAGTGGTGGCGATTTGTCCATCGATGCTGACTTTCGGTAGGACGCCTTGTGTGGTGACGAAGGAAACGCTGCGCAACCGGTCGGCGTGGTCCAACGCCAGTGCGAATCCTGCCATACCGCCCAGCGAGGCGCCGGCGTAGTGAGTGCGCGCGATTCCCAGCGCATCCAATAACGCGACGATATCGCGCGCAATGTCTTCGATTTGGTAGGGTCCGCCCGCCATATCAGTGCCGCCATGGCCGCGCAGGTTGGGCGCCAGAACCCGGTAACGGTCGCTAAATGCGGCGATCTGCGCCGCCCAACTGTCCAGCGTAAACCCTTGCGCATGGGCCAGGGTCAGGACCGGTGCGTCTTCTGGCCCTTCCAGGCGGTAATTATGATTGAGTCCATTGAGATTTATGCGGGGCATGGTGCTTGTCCTTTTGGCCATGGGCTTTCTGGCTGAAATCACCAGTTGTGGCGTCTGGTGTGGCCTCCTAACATATTGCCGAACAAGCGCGTGAACAACACAAGGGGGCAAGCCATGCGATTCGAAGGAAAGACGGCGGTCATCACAGCGGCGGGCGCGGGGATTGGCCGGGCGACGGCGGATATCATCGTTCGGGAAGGCGGCACGGTTGTTGCGGTTGAAATCAACAACGCGCGCCTTGAAAAAATGACGGCTGAATTGGGCGATTGCGCTGGTCAGGTCGAAGGCCACTGCATTGATGCGATGGATGAGACACAGGTACGCGCGTTGATCGCGCAAACCGAAAAAACCCATGGTGGTATCGATATTCTTGTTAACGCTGTCGGCGGCAGCACGATTGTTAAGAACGCTCAGGCGACGGTTGAGGAACTCACATTTGAGGATTGGCAAAAGCTGATCAATTTTAATCTCAACGCGACGTTTTTGTTTTGCAATGCGTCCATCCCGGTGATGAAGCGGGCTGGAAGCGGCAAGATCGTGAATCTGTCGTCAATCGCCGGACGTGGGCTGAGCGCGAAAAGCAGTGGCGCCTATGCCGCAGCGAAAGGTGGCATCATTGCCTTCACGCGAAAACTCTCGATCGAGTTGGGACCCTTTGGCGTTAATGTGAACGCGATTGCGCCTAGCCTGACCCTGACCGAACGGCTTATGCCTCATTGGGACAAGCGAACTGCGGCGGATCAAGCGGTTGAGATTGATGCGGTGCCGCTGAAACGGATTGCCACAGCGGTCGACCAGGCCCGGGTGATTGCGTTTTTGGCGTCGCAGGATGCGGATTTTGTGACGGGTTTGACGATTGACGTCTCTGGCGGTCTTTCCTGAATGGCGTCCGCGTCGCTAATCTCGGATGCGTATGCTATCTAACGGAACATAACATTGGCGCTGGATTAGAGGCAGAGACATATGCAGCAGCAAAATAGAGACAACACGACCACACGGATTCTTGTTCCCACAGGCGCGTTGGGCATCAGCTTTGCCGAACAGGCGTTTGCGCGCGGCGTGGGCGCGAAACCCGACATCATTTGTGTTGATGGTGGGTCGACGGATAGCGGACCGTACTATTTGGGTGCGGGGACCTCGAAATATTCCCGTGCGGTGACTAAGGCGGAATGGCGCCAGCTTATGATCGCGCGCGCCGAAGGCGATGTGCCGCTAGTAATCGGCACCTGTGGGACTTGTGGTGCGGATGCGAGCGTGGATTGGATGCTCTCCATCACGCGGGAAATTGCGGAAGAGCTTGGCCAGACCGTAAAGGTCGCGACGTTGTATTCCAGCCAGCCTGTCGAACGCGTTCAAGACGCGCTGCGAAACGGTCGGATTGCGCCGCTGACGCCCGCACCGGATATCTCCGAAGATAGTTTAGGCGAATGCACGAACATCGTGGCGCTGGCCGGGGCGGAACAAATCAACGCGGCGCTGGACACCGGTGCAGACATTGTTCTCGCCGGGCGTGCGACGGACACGGCCATCGTGTCCGCCCTGGCGTTGCGGCGCGGCGATCACGCGGGTGCAGCGTGGCACGGCGCGAAAATTGCGGAATGTGGGGCGCTGTGTTCGACCGAACCCACAAGCGGCGTCATTCTTCTGGATATCGATCAGGAGGGTTTTACGGTGGAACCGATGGCCAAAGACGCTCGGTGCACGCCGCATTCGGTGTCTGCGCATATGCTCTATGAAAATGCGGATCCGTTCATCCTCTACGAACCCGGTGGGTATCTTGACGTGACGGAGGCGCGATACCATGCGCTCGATGACCGGCGCGTTCGCGTGACGGGATCGCATTGGGCACCGTCTGATCAATACACGGTGAAGCTCGAAGGTGCTCGTATTGGTGGCTATCAAACCACGATCATGGCGGTCCTGCGGGACGAACGTTACGTCGCCAACGCGCGTGAATGGATCGAAAAGCTGCATCGCTTCGTTACAAACGAGATTGAAAAGCGCATGGCGTTGACGCCGTCGGGTTACGATCTGGAATTTCGGTTGATTGGCGTCGATTCCGCGCTGGGCGCGCTGGAGACGAAACCATCGAATCCTGCTGAAATTGGCGTGCTTGGGGTTATCACCGCTCCAGACGCCGAGACCGCCAGCGAGATCGGCAAATTGATCAACCCATATGTCCTGCATTATCCTCTAACTCAGGATGAAGAATTGCCAACCTTTGCGTTTCCTTATTCCCCGGCGCAATCGGAACGTGGCGCGCTTTATGAGTTCTGCTTGAACCATGTCATGATCCTCGACGATCCGATGGACGCCTTCCGGCTTGAAGTTATTGAGGTCGGGCATGGCTAGCATTGGCGAGACGGCATTCAATGTGCGCTCAAAAAACGCGGGGCCCTTTTGGGTGACGGTCGATATATTCTGCGGCGATGAAGCCGCGTTTGCGACCATCACCGAGCAGCTTTCCAGCGAAGACGTCGCGCGGTTGTTCCAGCAGCCGGTGGAAACCATCAAGCGGTTTGAAATTCCCAATCTTCACGTCGTGAAGTTCAGCCTGCCGCGCCCGGTCGTGCAAGGCGACCGTTTTGATCGGGACATGCATGGCGCCCAATGGGCGGTCCTGTTGGCGGAACATGATCTTGATGCGTCGGGTGGGTACACGCTAGGTGGGGACGCACCGGGCAAACTCACGCGCGTCCCGTAGGATGGACATATTCGATTACGTGGTGGTGGGCGCGGGAGCCGCAGGCTGTGTGCTGGCCAATCGTCTGACTGAAGATGGCGTGACCAGCGTGTGTGTGCTGGAAGCTGGCGGAAACGACCGGCATCCGTTTATCGCCATCCCGGCAGGCTTCGTCAAAACGCTCTACGGCGATAAATTTGTCTGGCCGTTTGTGACCGAGCCGTCGGAAGCGCTGGACGGACGCACGGTCGCAATTCCGCAAGGCAAGGTCGTTGGTGGATCGAGTTCGATCAACGGCATGGTGTATAATCGCGGGCAGGCGGCAGATTTTGATACTTGGGCCCAGATGGGCAATCGCGGTTGGGGGTTCGACGATCTCCTGCCGTATTTCAAACGGTCCGAAAGGCGCTTGGGTCCTGGCGATGACTACTTTCGGGGGCGCACTGGAGAATTGCCCATTACCGACCTCGATTGGATCAACCCGCTGGCCGAAGCGTTCCTTGACGCCGCCGAAGGCATGGGGATACCGCGCACACCGGACTACAATGCAGGCTACCAGTTCGGTGCAGGGTATTTTCAGCGGTACATCCATGAAGGCAAGCGGGTCAGCGCTGCGAAAGCGTTCTTGCGCCCGGCGTTGCGGCGTCAATTGACCTCCCTACGCAGCCGCGCCCACGTCCTGAACGTGGTTATGGACGGGTGCAAAGCTACAGGAGTCCGCTATCGAGATGGCGCCGGACGGGAACATGTGGTTCAAGCGCGGCGCGAAGTGATCTTGAGTGCGGGCGCAGTCAATTCACCTAAATTGTTGCAGCTTTCGGGGATTGGGCCTGCAGATTTATTGAACGGTATTGGGGTGCCAGTGCACGTTTCTTTGCCGGGTGTTGGGGAAAATCTTCGCGACCACTATTCGGTGCGCATGACGGCGCGGGCGCGCAACGTGCGCACGATTAACGAATATGCGCGCTGGCCCCGGCTTCCCTGGGAGGTCGTGAAATGGTTGCGCGGGAAACCTAGCGTTCTTGCGATCTGCCCGACCATTGCGTTCGTGCATGGCAAGTCTCACCCGAGTTTGGAAGAAAGTGATCTGCGAATTTTATTCACGCCGGGCAGTTACGCGGACGGGCGGGTCTACGTCCTCGACGATTATCCAGGCATGACCTGTGGTGCCGCCCAACCGCGTCCTGAAAGTAGTGGCTACGTGCGCGCGGTGTCCCGCGACCCCGCCGACGCGCCTATTGTACAACCCAACTACCTGGCCGCTGAAGCGGACCGACGAATCACCCTGGCGGGGTTACGTCTGGCGCGAGCCTTGCTCAACCGCCCGGAGCTTAACGCCTATTTTGAATCTGAAACGCTGCCGGGCGCCGCGGTGACCACAGATGATGAATTGTTAGATTTTGCACGTCGCCGCGGGAACACGGGGTATCATCTGGTAGGCACCTGCCGCATGGGGCCTTCGACCGATCAGAATGCCGTTGTGGATGACGCGTTGCGGGTTCACGGGGTCGAGGGCTTGCGTGTCATCGATGCGTCCATCATGCCAATGCTCCCGTCGGCCAACACTTTCGCTGCCACCATCGCTATCGCTGAAAAGGGTGCCGACCTTATCCGGGGCCGTAGCGCCGTTGCCGCATCTTGATCTTGGGTGATTGGGTTACTCGCCCCGCACATAGCGGCGGGTGAGGATGCGCAGGTGATCGCGAAAATGCGGTCGCACCCTTGCGCTCCACGGCGTATCGACGGCGGTTTTCCAGGCGTCGCTTTGGGTGACTTCCGGCGAGTCCAAATGATAGATCGCGACATAGCGGCGTACGCCGTCGCCTTCCACGGCGGACCGGTATCGCCGAGCCATCAGCGTGCCGGGAACGGCTAAAAGGGCGGGCAGATGTTCTTCGTCATACCAGGCGTTGAAATCATCCTCGCCTTCTGGCGTGACGTTCATGGCGTTGAGCAACAATCCGCCGGCGCCTGCGGGCGGTGGCGCAACACCGGATGAAATCTGTGTGCCGTCAAATCGCAGCAATCGGGCACACTTTGCCGTCACGCGTTTTGACCAGACCGACAGATTGTCATAGGCGATGGCCTTGTAGGGATCGCTCTGCAGCACATCGATGGAGTCGAGGTCGTAGGTTGCGATGGCGAAGGTCGGATCTTTGTCGCCGATCCAACGTTCGCAGACGCCAAAGCCCTGTAAGGCCTCGCGTTCTGGAATATGCTCCAGATCATACCAGTCGTGAAATTCATCAGCCGGTGCGTTGGCGAAATCGAATGCGACAATAAGCTGTCCTTTAGCCATGGTTCCCTCTCCCAAGATTGAATAACATCATTAGCAGCCATCTTTTCAGGCTGGTGTTAAAATAGCCAGGATGCTGGCGTTGTTACCGATGTTTGATTGAGGAGTGATGGGAATTATGAGTAAACAGGAATTTGACGTTGCCGTCGTGGGTGCGGGATTTGCCGGGATGTATTTGCTGCACCGGTTGCGCAAGTTAGGCTTTAGGGCGCGGGTTATCGAAGCCGGATCGGATGTCGGGGGGACGTGGTATTGGAACCGTTATCCAGGCGCCCGCGTTGATATCGAGAGTATGCAGTATTCCTATCAATTCGACGAAGAGCTGCAACAGGAATGGCAATGGTCCGAACGCTACTCGCCCCAGCCGGAAATTCTGCAATACGCAGGGCATGTGGCCGACCGCTTCGATTTGCGCCGCGACATTCAATTTGACACGCGCGTTGCCGCTGCAAGCTATGATGAAAAATCGGCACTATGGACCCTGAAAGCGGAAGACGGAACAAAGACCGTGGCGCGCTTTTTCGTCATGGCGACGGGCTGCTTGTCTAAGCCGAACTGGCCGCAGATTGACGGGCTGGACAGCTTTAAAGGGCCGACGTACCACACGGCGCAATGGCCGCATGAAAAAATTGACTTCACCGGCAAACGTGTTGCGGTGATTGGAACGGGCTCGTCGGCAATTCAGTCGATCCCCGTTATTGCCGATGAAGCCGCTGAAGTGTTCGTTTTTCAACGCACCGCTAATTACGCCATTCCCGCGAACAACGCGCCTCTCGATCAGAAATATGAACATGAAGTAAAGTCCCGCTATGCGGAGTTCCGCGCCGAGGCGAAACAAACGCCGCCGGGTATCCATGGACGGTTCCGGCAAGGCAAGGCACTCGAAGCGACGGCGGAGGAACGTCAGGCCGAATATGAACAGCGCTGGGAGACCGGTGGACTGTCCTTTATGGGGGCTTATGGAGATTTGATATTTGATCAGGAAGCGAATGATACTGCGGCAGAATTTGTCCGTAATAAAATTCGTGGGCTTGTTGAGGACCCGGACATTGCAGAACTGCTCTGCCCCAAAAACATCATTGGCGGCAAACGGCTCTGCGTCGACACCAACTACTTTTCTACCTACAACCGCGATCATGTGCATCTGATCGATGTGGAGGCGCAGCCTATTGAAGCTATCACGCCAACCGGGGTGCGGGCGCAGGGCAAGAATTTTGAGGTCGACGCGCTGGTTATTGCTACCGGATTCGACGCCATGACCGGTGCCCTAACGCAGGTTGATATAAAGGGCAGGAATGACGCCAGCCTGCAGAAGCGCTGGGCGGATGGGCCGACCAGTTATCTTGGCCTCGCAATGGCCGACTTTCCCAATTTGTTCACTGTGACGGGACCCGGCAGTCCTTCGGTCTTCACCAATATGTTGCCGACGATTGAACAACATGTCGATTGGATCGCCGATTGCATCGCCTATATGAAAGATCGCAATTATTCGGCTATCGAGGCCACGCCCGAAGCGGAAGCAGCGTGGTGGGAGCACGTTCAGGATTGCGTAGTGGAGGGCCTAAAAGCCACGACAAACAGTTGGTATCTGGGTGCCAATGTCGCGGGCAAGGCGCGCGTTTTCATGCCCTATTATGGCGGCTTTCCGAACTATTGCCGCAAATGTGAAGAGGTTGTGGCGGCGGGCTACGAAGGCTTTGCCTTCGCGTAGAGGTCGAATGAAAAGGGGATCCAAACATACGGCCATGCGATTGGACAACCGTCGCAACCGCATTCTCTCAATTTGTTGTGGTGCCCACGCCATTCAGGACGGCTTGAGCGCGGCGCTGTATGTATTGCTGCCTGTTTTGGCGCAGGCCTTCGGATTAAGTTATGCTCAGGTCGGGTTATTGCGGTCGATCAATAATGGCGCGATGGCGCTATTGGAAATGTCGACTGGCATTATCTCTGAACGGCTGGGCGAACGAAATTTACTGGCATTTGGGTTGATCTGTGCAGGCGCCGGTTATTTAATTTTGGCGCTGGCGGATGGAATCTGGGGTCTTGCGGCCTGCCTTTTTGTCGTCGGTGTTGGCGGGGCGTTTCAACACGCGCTGTCCTCTTCTATCATTAGCCGTGCGTTTGAATCCGAGGGTCGTCGCGGGGCCCTTGGCCTCTACAACTCTTCAGGGGATGTCGGAAAGCTACTCTTCACTGGCTTATTCAGTCTGGCGATGGGTATTGGCGTCGCTTGGCAAGGCGTTGTGGCGGCGTTTGGCGCTGCGGCGCTTATGGGCGCGGCGATTATCTTTTTCGTCTTGGTCATCGCTGCTGCCGGTGGGCCACGTCTAAGTGGAAATTCCAAAAATCAAAACGCTAAACTTGGCTGGGGTATTCAGAACAAGACCGAGTTTGTCGGGTTGTGTGCATCGGTATTTCTTGATACGGCGATTCAGGCGGGGTTTTTGACGTTTCTCGCGTTCTTTCTCGCCGAAAAGGACGTGCCGATGAGTTATGCGACGCTGGCGGTCACGCTGACCTTGGTTGGCGGTGTGTTTGGCAAGGCGGCGTGCGGTTTTCTGGCCGAACGCATTGGCACGCGAATGGCCTTTGCATTGGTGCAAGGCCTGACTGCTTGCGGCATTGTTACGCTGCTGTATGTCGAGAAGACCTTGGCCTTCGTCCTGTTGCCGGTCCTGGGAATGTTTCTGCAAGGATCGACTTCTATCACTTATGGCGTCGTCGGCGATATCGTTCATGCGGATCGCCTCTCGCGCGGCTTTGCGCTCATTTATTCGGTGTCGAGCCTGTCGGGTTTGCTGGGACCGATTTTTTTTGGCGTGTTAGGGGATAATTTTGGCATTGAGACAGCGATGTTCGCGATGGCGCTCATATCAATGCTTGCGATTCTGCCTATAATTTTTCTGCAATCGCAAGTGAACGTACATACTGGCAAAACTTAAAGGATATATAATGAAACCCCTAGGCGACATTCGCGTCCTCTCCGTAACGGTTTTTCTGGCTGGCCCCTTTCTTAGCATGACCCTCGCGCGCTTTGGGGCGGATGTCATCAAGATTGAGATGCCGGGTGTCGGCGATCCGGTCCGCAATGTTGGCCCCTATGCGGGGCCAAATGGCGTAACGTCGGATCGAGAGACGGAAGAAGACCTCTCAATCCGCTTCCTCAAGCGTTCTGAAGGCGTGAAGAGCGTCACCTTGAATTTGAAAGACCCCGACGGGAGGCGGATGTTTCTGGAACTCGCGAAACAGTCGGATGTCGTGATTGAAAACCTGTCACCAGGATCGATGACGCGGCTGGGACTCAATTATGAGGACGTCGCGGCGGTTAATCCAGGGATCGTCTATTGTTCCATAGCCGGATATGGCCAGACGGGTCCTTACAAGGATTTGCCCGCCCATGATCACCAGATTCAGGCAATGTCTGGCATCATGGACATGAACGGCGACCCGGATGGGCCGCCAACACGGATTGGTGTTTTTGTTGGTGATTTGGTGACGCCGCTTTACGCCGCCTATTCCATTCTCGGCGCGCTTCGTCTTAAAGACCAAACTGGGAAGGGCCAATATCTCGACGCTTCCATGATCGATACACTGGCCTCGATGATGTTCATGGAGCCGATGGAGCATATTCTCCATGAAGGCCTGCCGGTTCGCGCTGGGAACAACAGCCGCAGTGACGTCACGGGGCTCTATCGTCTCAAAGATGGCGACATCATTATCACGGTCGGCAGCAAGGTCCGCTGGACGCGCTTATGCGAGGCGCTTGGCGCTGAAAAAATATTGGAAAACCCGCGCTATGCGACGGATGGCGACCGAGTGACGCATGTTGAGGAACTGCGTGCCGCATTGCAGACGCGCCTTGGCGACTTCACCTGTGCTGAAGGGATTGAATGCCTGTCAAATGCCGATATCCCCGTCGCCCAGGTCCGAACGTTACCGGAAGTGATGGAGGACACGCATTTTCGCGATCGCGGCTCATTGAAACCAATGTACCGTTTGGGATCGGACGAACCGGTGGAACGTGGTGTCGTCTCCGGTTTTCCGGTCGAGTTTTCCGGAGGGGATTTGCCAAAACTTGAAGGTGGTGCGCGGCTTGGGCATCACAATGAAGAGGTTTACGGCCAGCTCCTCGACTTGGACACAACTGCGCTCGCCGGTTTAAAAAAACGGGGTGTTATTTAGGCATTTCATAGCCCTGCGTTTTCTTCATAGCCCTGTGCTTTCATGGACCAGACAAAAAAGCGTTAAATTTATTTTCAAAACAACGGTTATTGCTGCGGAAACCTTCAAACTCTAATGTTGAATTTTCGTAGTCAGATTTATATTCTTGGGATGTAATGACTTCCGATCAAGACAGCATTTGTAAACTTAGCGAAACGCTTCGCCTAGCATTCGTAGATGATTTCCGCGACAGAGTGGAAACAATGAGAGCATGTCAGGTTTCGACCTTATTCAGGCAGTTGTGTCTATGAAAGCGACAAGCTAAATCCTTGTCGCTGCCTTAACGAGGTTTAATTTGGATGATCATATAGCCAAGACCTTTAGCGCGGTGGAATACCGGTTTCTTTAACGCGCCACTACGTTGACTGCGCTACGTACCTTTTAAATGTAGAGATTTTGCGTATTTTTTGCTGAGGCGCATAGCTGATTTTCCAAGGAATTTCGTCAGGCGGTCTGCAGGAAAATTAATCTGCGTGAGCGCGATCCCGGTGTCGAATGTCTCAGCGTAATCCTGTATTTTACCGTTGGCTAATTGGAACTGTCCAAAGCCTTCGAACACAACGCGTTTTCCTTCCGCGCCTTCAACGGTGGAGGAGTAGCTGAACACGTATTGTGCGTAACCATGCACACCATCGCAGACGGGGTTCCGCATTTCCCATTTGAAGTCTTTTGCGGTACCCCAAAAATGCTTGTTAAGCATCTTCCCGATGGCCTCTGGTCCGCGAAAGGGTCCAAAGAAACCGTCATTATAGACGCCGTCCTCCACGAATAATCCGCCGAGCAAGGCGGCGTCATTGCTTTCAACCGCTGTGGTGAAGTCCTTCAGGAATGCTTCAAATTTAATGGCTTTCTGCTAATCCGGATACGCGTCTTTGAATTTACGAAGGGCGTTGATGTGGTCGTCGATGGTTTCCATTCCCGCATACATGGTGCGCACCGTCACGTGCGATGCGCCCATTTCGCGCCATTGGCCCGCTTGGGCTGCCCATTCCTGGGTGCCTGAATCGCCTACATGTACGGTGCAATCCAGACCTAGCGACGCAGGGTCGCGCCCGGCATCCGCCGCAGCTTGCCGGAAGACATCCGCTAATTCCTGCGCTTCGACACCTGGTGATAGTCTTGGGTTGTGGAACCAACCATCGCCCAAACGTCCGGCGCGTTTGATGGCGACCTCTTCAAAGGCACCAAACCAAACCGGAATTGGCTGTTGCACGGGCAATGGGTTGAGTCCGGATTCGTCGATATTGTGCCATTCACCTTTGAAATTGACGACCTCGTTCGTCCACAGGGCGCGCATGAGCTCGATTTGTTCTTCGAGGCGCCGCCCCCGGTTTTTAAAATTTTGGCCCAGCGCGTCGTATTCCATTTCGTTCCAGCCGATGCCGACCCCAAGCCGTAATCGGCCGCCGCTTAACACGTCAAGTTCGGCGGCTTGTTTGGCGACCAACACGGTCGGGCGCTGCGGCATGATCAAAATGGCGGTGGCGAATTCGATTGTTGTCGTCACGCCTGCCAGAAAGCCGAAAAGGACAAAGGGTTCATGGAATGAATTTTCTCGGGCGTAAAAGGCTCGCCAATCGGACTCGACCGGTTTTGCGGTTTGGATGACATGGTCGATCAGGGTGATATGGTCGTATCCCATTTCTTCGACCGCCTGCGCAAAGTCGCGAATTACGATGGGATCGTTGCCGATGTCAGTGGTGGGAAACGCAACGCCAACTCGCATGTTTTAATCTCCTTGGGGTAGCTTGAGGTGAAAGGTCAGTACAGGCGACCACCCAATGGGATGGATTGATCGGGCGTAATTAAAACGACGTCGCCGTCTTTATCTGGAAATCCCAACACCAGAATTTCCGACATGAACTTGCCAATTTGCCTGGGTGGAAAATTAATGACAGCGGCGATCAGATGACCGGGCAAGTCCTCCAGCGTGTAATGTTTGGTGATCTGGGCAGAGGTTTTACGCGTCCCCAGTTCGGGTCCGAAATCCACCCACAGCTTGAACGATGGGTTTCGGGCTTCGGGAAACGATTCCGCGCGAATGATTTTCCCGACACGAATATCTACTTTCAAAAAGGCGTTGAAACTTATTTCAGGCGCGGCCTTAGACATACTTGAATTCCCAAATGCGCTCAGGTGGCGGCTCTGTGGGGCAAGCGCCGCGCGAAGCG
Organism: Alphaproteobacteria bacterium; assembly: GCA_028822585.1. Lineage (GTDB taxonomy): Bacteria > Pseudomonadota > Alphaproteobacteria > UBA8366 > JABJJH01. The sequence goes on from JAPKDL010000028.1 coordinate 15,170, forward strand.
TTCCGCGTGACCTAAATGCCGGTCGAGCGCCGCCATTGTCGCCGCCATGTCTTGCGACTCATCATTGCGCCATGCGCGTAATGTCGCCAGCCACACCGCCGCGAGGCCTTTCACCCGCAGCGCGCCCACTATACCCGTGGTCTTGATATTGGCGATCTCCAGCATCAAAGACATCGAACATAACATTTGCGGCACCAAGGCCAAAGCCGACAATGGGTCACAGGCTTGTACGCCTAGAATATTCACCACCGCTGTGCGATTGGCGTTGAGCGCATCGAAACGTTGCATAAGAACGTCAAACAACCGATCGCGTGGGTTTTCGTCTTCGGGCACCTCGCCCGCTAATACTGTGGCGTCAACGCTGCGAAGGTAGGCGGCAAGAATTGCGTGTTTGCTGGGATAGACCGCGTGGACATCCGCCAGGCTCATCTCTGACGCCACTGCAATATCGCGCAACGTCAGCCGCGCCCATCCGGAGGCCGCCGCCGCGTTTAACGTGTGGTCTATTATATGTCGGGGTCGTTCCGCTTTCCGAACCATGTCGTTACCTTGTCCATAATGTCGAGGAACTAAATTCTAATATAAGGTAGCTGTCAGGCGAAACTTGGCATGACGTCTTCGCCAAAACGCCGCATCGATTCCAGGTTGTGGTCGTTGCTCATATCACCGAATCCGGTCTGGCAAAGTAGATGTTGAACGCCGGCGTCGCGAAGTTCGGCGACTTGTTCACGAACACGGTTTGCCGATCCAAACAGGGACCCTGTCTCCAAAACATAGTTTACCGCCACGTCGTCGCTGACTGCCGGGTCGGCCCAGGCGTTTAACGCGGCGGGGTCGATAACGAAGTCGTCCGGGTTAAAGGCGTTGCGAACATGCATCATGTGGTTGCGTGTTTGCAGCAGCAGCGCCGCCAATTCGTCGCGCGCCTGATCGTTACTTTTGGCGATGTAAACATTTCGCCATAGCGCGGATTGCGCTAATAGCCGGGCGCGGGTTTCGGCGTCATGCCCGCCTTCCTCCAGCCCGGCTTCGTAGAGAGTCCAACGTTCCTTGATGCGGTCCACCGCCAGTCGTGAGGTCAGGACGGGAATGCCAAGACGTCCGCACTCGGTAAAGGAGCTCGGTGAAATGACGCTGCGCCACAGGGGCGGTCCAGATTTTTGATAGGGGCGCGGGCGAACTTCTGGCGCATGAACCTGATAGTGAACGCCGTCATAATTCAGCGGTTCGCCGGACCACGCGCGTTGAAGGATATCAATCGTTTCGTTCATGCGTTCGCGGCTATCATCGCTGCGCAATCCGTGTCCAACGAATTCGTATTCGTTATAGACCGTGCCTTTACCGACGCCGACATCAACGCGGCCTTTGGAAAGGTTATCAAGCAGTGCCAACTGGGTCGCCAACCGGACTGGATGGTGAAACGGCGCCTGAACTACGGCAAAGCCGAGCCGAACTTTTTCAGTGCGCATCGCCAGGGCGGCGGCGAACAAGAGCGCGTCGTTGTAAACGCTTTCTCCGGTAAAATAGTGTTCCGTCAACCATATGTCGCTGAACCCCAGTTTTTCCGCATAGCACACCTGTTCGATTTGTTGGTCGATGCGCGCAGCGTCTTCCGACGGGGACGGGGAAAGTGCCAGGGTCAGCCATCCAAATTTCATTGAATATCTCCAAAAGAATGCAAGCGCCGTTACCTTCCTCTAAATTTTGGCGCCATACCAGTGCTTTAGCATTCTATTTTCCTGGTCTAAGGTCCAAAAAACGTTTTGGAGATTATTATGAATACAATGGGGATATACCCAGCTAATGAACTGCCAAATGGCGTCCGGTCTCGCTTTGTCGAGGACGTTAATGGTCTGACCATGCATGTCCTGGAGTCTGGGTTCGAAGATGATGTTCGACCGGCTTTATTGTTGCTGCACGGCTTTCCCGAGCTCGCGTATAGCTGGCGCAAGATAATGATACCGTTGGCGGCAGCGGGGTATCATGTGATAGCGCCGGACCAGCGGGGGTATGGGCGCACGACGGGTTGGGACGCTGATTATGAGGGCGATCTGGGGTCGTTCCGGTTTTTGAATCTGGTCCAGGATGCGGTGGCATTATTGTCCGCGCTGGGCAAACGCAAGGTTAACGCCGTCATTGGACATGATTTCGGATCGTCGGTTGCGTCGTATTGCGCGCTGGCCCGGCCCGATATATTTGGTGCCATGGCGTTGATGAGCGCGCCCTTTGCCGGCGCACCTCTGTTGCCGTTCGACACTGTGAACACGTCGCCTGGCCCTGAAACGCCGGACATTCATGACGCCCTGGCGGTGTTGGAGCGGCCCCGAAAACATTATCAGTGGTATTATTCGACCCGTCCGGCAAACGATGACATGTGGAAATGTCCACAAGGCGTTCACGATTTTCTGCGCGCGTATTACCATAATAAAAGCGCGGACTGGTTTGAGAATAAGCCGGTTCGATTGACGTCCTGGACCGCACCGGAGGCGGCCAAAATGCCGACCTATTATATCATGGATCGAGACCAGAACATGGCGGAAACCGTCGCAGCATATATGCCATCCCAAGACGAGATTTCTCGCTGCGACTGGTTGTTGGAGGACGAGTTGCAGGTCTACGCGCGGGAATTCGGACGCACCGGATTTCAAGGCGGGTTGCAGTGGTATCGATGTTCGACGAGCCCTGCCTATAGCGCCGAATTGCGGCTATTCTCTGGACGAACCATTGATGTGCCATCCTGCTTTATCGCGGGTGCCAGCGATTGGGGCGTGCACCAGAAACCGGGCGCGTTCGACGCCATGCAAGAACGTACCTGTACCGCTATGTTGGGCCGCCATTTAATCAAAGGCGCCGGGCATTGGGTGCAGCAGGAACAACCCGGTGAAGTTTCGCGTCTACTCTTGAAATTTTTGGACGCCGCAAAAAAAACTTAACCGCCCGCCAATTCCTTGCTGCGCGCGGTGGCGGCGGCGATGGCCTTGGTCATGATTGGCTGTAAACCGTCGTTGGCCATCAGCACATTCAAGGCTTCCAGTGTGGTGCCGCCGGGGCTGGTGACGTTTTCCCGTAATACCGAGGGCGCATCGTCACTGGTCAGCGCCAATTGGGCCGATCCCGCCACGGTGACCAAAGATAATTTCGCCGCCATATCGCGCGGTAATCCGGCCTGGACGCCCGCTTCGGTCAGGCATTCAATCAGTAGGAATACGTAGGCTGGGCCGCCGCCGGACAATGCGGTAACCGCGTCGATCAGTCCTTCGTCCGTGACTGAAAGCGCGTCGCCGACTGATTCCATCAACGCGCTACACAACGCAGATTGGTCCGTGGTGACGTTGGCGTTGGGACAGGTCACGGTAATGCCCTGGCCAATAGCGGCGGGGGTGTTTGGCATGGCGCGTACGATGGCGGCGTTGGCGCCTAAATGCTTTTCGAAATAACCAATTGTCTTGCCTGCAGCGATGGACATAAACACGGTGTCCGGCTTGGCGAATCGCGCGTAACCTGGCACCACGTTGTCCATTTGTTGCGGTTTGACCGCGAACACGACGACTTTGGGATCGAATTCGGCGGGGATACCGTCGGCGGATGCGACGGTGGTTACGCCCGGTTTACTTTCGAATGCTGCGGCGCCCATGGGTTCGACGACCATAACGCCAGACGCCGTAATGCCGCTGTCGCACCATCCGGATAACATGGCACCGCCCATTTTGCCGCAACCAGCCAGCAACAAGGGCCGCTGCATTGTCGTGCTCATGATGTTCAGGCCTCTCCAACGGTGTCGAGCATAGCGGCTTCAGTGGCGCGTTGCGCATCATACCCTGCCCACAAAACATATTGAAATGACGGGTAAAAGCGTTCGCATTCGTTGACGGCGATGTCGACCAAATCTTCAAGTTGCTCTACCGGCACGGCGCCGCGAGTCAATAGGGTATGGCGAAACATTGGGGTGCCGGTTTCCGAGCAAATCTCGAAATGGCCGAACCACATGCGTTCGTTCAACAGGGACAGGAGGTCGTTCATCGCCCGGCGTTTTTCTTTCGGTGCCTTCATATCTAGAGAGCAGGTGAAATAAAGCGCGTTTAAATCTTCGCGCCAGATGAAAAACATCCGATAATTGCACCACTTCCCAGAAATTTCAGCCAGCAATTCTTCATCGCCAGCCCGATCATGCGGCCATTCATTGGCCTGCACAATCTCTTCCATTAGGTCGATGGGATTATAGGTTGAATCGATAAGGTCAGCCGTCACAGCGGTCATCGTCGCATTCTCCAGCGGCTACTTCACGGCCCAGCATAATTCCGGGAAAACCGATATCTTGTGGTTAGGACCACCCTAATACCACAACACCTAGATTGCCAGGGAGCTTCGCCCGGCGCAAGCGGTTCCTGTTAATATTTTGCAAAGGCGTCATAAACCTTGATAATGAACCATGAAATTTGACATCCATTCGCTGGGCGATGCGCTGGGGGCTGAAATTATCGGGCTGGATTTGTCCGCGCCTTTAACTGATTCGGTTTTCGCCGACATTCACCAGGCGCATTTGGATTATCAAGTGCTGGTATTTCGCGATCAAAGCCTCAACCCGCAAGACCAGATCGACTTTTCCAGACGCTTTGGACATCTGGACCAACACCCGGCGAATGACGCGGTCCTGCCTGATTTCCCTGATGTGCTGGTTCTATCCACGAAGCGTGAAAACGGCGCTTATATTGGTCTGCCCGACGCGGGGCCGTTGTGGCATTCGGATCTCGCCTATCGCAAACAAACGGCCTTGGGGACAACGCTGTACGCGCTGGAAATCCCTGAATCGGGCGGCGACACCCGCTTCGCCAACATGTACAATGCCTATGACGCGCTGCCGAAAGCGTTGAAGGACGCAGTGGACGAAAAGCGCGGGACGTTCCTGGCAGGGCGCAACAACGCTTCTCGAGCCTTCAAACGTACGCTGAATCAGGCCCAACAGGACGCTGTGCCCGCCGTCACTCACCCCATCATCCGGACCCACCCTGAAACCGGACGGAAATCTATCTTCGCCAGCGAACAGCACACGATTAGGATTGAAGGGATGAGCGAGGCCGAATCGGCGAAAATATTAGCGGCGATATTCGCGCACGCGGCGCTGCCCGAATTCACCTATACGCATAAATGGCGGGTGGGTGATTTGACGTTTTGGGACAATCGCTGCGTCCAACATATCGCGGACCTCTCACGGATCGACGACCCAGCCTATATCCGCCACATGCACCGAACGACGGTTGAAGGCGACGCGCCGTTTTGATTACGCGCTCGGCGTAGGCTTCGCTTGAGATTTCCGCGCTGGCTTTGTCGTGGATGCCTTTTCTAGTGCGGCGACTCGCAGTTCCAACGCCTCTTGTTCTTCGCGGGCTTTCGCCGCCACCGCTTTGACCGCTTCGAATTCGTCGCGGGTCACCAGATCCAGATCTGAGAGCAGTCGTTCCAGCCGCGCCTTGACCAGCGCTTCGGCTTCACCGCGGACGCCGGTTATCGCGCCCATCGCGCCATTGGCGACGCGTGCCAGATCTTCCAGTAATTTATTGTCGGTCTGCATGCCGTTCTCCCATCCACTAACCATCTATTTGGATATGGGCGAAGCCGGGTCTTTATGCAACCCGTCTTGCGGTTGCGCGCGCGCCTCGCCTATAAGTAGCCTATCTTTTTAACCCTGAACGTTGGGCTCCTTATGATCGTTGTTACGGGCGGCGCTGGATTTATCGGATCCAATCTCGTCGCCGCACTTTGTGCGCGCGAGGATGAGGCCATTGTCGTGTGCGATTTGATGGATGCGCCGGAAAAAGCTGCAAATCTGGGAAAACACCGCATCGACTCGCAGATTGAACCGGGCGAATTGTGGGGCTGGCTGGACGATCATGGTGACGAGATCACGGCGGTTTTCCATATGGGCGCCTCGTCGTCGACGGTGGAGACCAATGTCGATTTCATTCTCGACACCAATCTGGATTATTCGACGCGACTTTGGCGTTGGTGCGCGGCGAACGACGTTCGGTTGATCTATGCGTCTTCAGCGGCGACCTATGGCGATGGCACCAACGGGTTCGTCGATGATAATGACCCGGCCTCGTTGGCCAGTCTGAAACCCTTGAACCTATATGGCTGGTCGAAAATGGCGTTCGACATTCACGCCGTAACGCTGGCCGCCGCCGGGGTGCAGCCGCCGCAATGGGCCGGGTTGAAGTTTTTCAACGTCTATGGCCCGAACGAATATCACAAGGGTGGGCAGCGTAGCCTTGTGGTGCAATTGTTCAATCAAATTGGCGAGACCGGCGGCGCGCGGCTGTTTCGCTCGCATCATCCGGATTACGAGGATGGCGGGCAGCTTCGCGATTTTGTATGGGTGGGCGATTGCGTCGATATTATGTTGTGGCTGTTCGACAATCCCGGTGTGAATGGTGTGTATAATTTCGGGACGGGTCAGGCCCGAAGTTTTGCCGACCTGGCGCGCGCCTGTTTCACCGCCATGGGTAAGACGGAAGCCATTGATTACGTCGATACGCCAGAAAATATTCGCGCGCATTACCAATATTTCACCCAGGCCGATATGACGCGTCTGCGTGCGGTAGGGTACACGGTGCCGCCCACCACGTTGGAAGAGGGCGTTCGGTGTTATATTCAGGACCACCTCGCCACTAACGATCCGCACAGGTAAGCGCCGATGGATTTCCCCAATATAGATCCGATCATTTTTCAAATTGGGCCGTTTGCCTTGCGCTGGTATGCGTTGGCGTATGTTTTTGGATTGGTTGGCGCGTGGCGCTATGGCATCTGGCTAGCGGGACGCAAACCGCACATGGCGACGCCGCAACAAATTGACGACTTCCTCGTTTGGGCCACGCTTGGCGTTATTTTGGGGGGACGTATTGGGTATGTGCTGTTCTACCAACCGGGATATTTTTTCGCCAATCCGTTGGAAATTCTGCAGATGTGGCGCGGCGGGATGTCGTTTCATGGTGGATTATTAGGCGTCGCCACGGCCATGATCTTATTTTCGCGTCGTCGCGCCATTCCGTTGTTGGGCTTGAGTGATATTGTAGCCGCTGCCGCGCCGGTTGGGTTATTTCTGGGTCGGTTGGCGAATTTCATTAACGGGGAATTATGGGGCCGCACGACTGATCTGCCCTGGGGCGTGGTGTTCCCGCGCGGCGGCCCCTTGCCGCGTCATCCCAGCCAACTCTACGAAGCTGTCCTGGAAGGCCTGGTCCTGTTCTCAATTTTGGCGGTGCTGGTCAATGTGGGTCGCAGCCGGTTTAGGCCCGGCCTGACGACGGGTGTTTTCCTGATTGTCTACGCGCTGTCGCGCATCCTGGTGGAAACCGTGCGGGAGCCCGATTCCTATATCGGCCTGCTCGCGTTTTCGACCACCTGGGGGCAGTGGTTGTCTTTGCCGATGTTGGCGCTGGGACTGTGTTTGGTTTGGCGCGCGCGACGCCGTGATCCTGTGAGATGAATGCGCTGGGTCAGCTCATCGCCAAACGAATCGCACTGCAAGGCCCAATCACCATCGCGGATTATATGGCTGACGCGCTGGGCCATCCGAAACACGGGTATTATATGACGCGCGACGTGTTTGGCGCCGATGGCGATTTCATTACCGCGCCCGATATCAGCCAAATGTTTGGCGAGTTGATTGGCCTGTGGTGCGTGGAGGTCTGGGAGGGGATGGGACGCCCGGCGGCGTTCAACCTTGTTGAACTGGGTCCGGGACGGGGGACGTTGATGGCCGACGCCTTGCGCGCCGCCAAAGTGGTTCCGGAGTTTCGCGCCGCCGCCATTCTTCACTTTATCGAAACCAGCCCAAAGCTGCGGCAAGCCCAGCGCGACGCGTTGTCTCAAGATGATATTGGTTGGCGCGATGTGTCCTGGCATGACGGGTTCAATCAAGTTCCCGATGGCCCGTGCCTTGTCATCGCCAATGAATTTCTCGACGCGTTGCCCGCCCATCAATTCCAACGTACGGCGGATGGATGGCGGGAACGGATGGTCGGCGTTTCCGAAGACGGCGAGTCGTTATGCGTGGCGTTGGCACCCGGACCCACACCGGCGCTGGCGCTTCTCCCGATTGAAGTCATGGCGAGCAATCTTGGTGCTGTCGCTGAAATTCAACCCACCGCCATTGCATTGACCCGGACCATCGCTGCGCGAATTGGTGAAACTGGCGGCGCCGCATTGTTGATTGATTACGGGTATGATGGGGGTCAGGGAGATACATTGCAGGCGGTACGAAAGCATGGCTTCCACGATGTTCTGCAATCTCCAGGCGAGGCAGATTTGACGGTTCATGTAGATTTTGCCGCACTGCGTCGGGCGATTGGCGCTGCGGCGCGTATCCTTGGTCCAGTCGGGCAGGGTGATTTTTTGGGAAGTCTGGGCGTCGCCGTGCGCGCCCAAATGCTGATGAAATCCGCAACAAAAGCGCAGGCGAAAGAGATTGAGGCTGCCCATAGCCGCTTGGTTGATCCTGCTGAGATGGGCGCTTTGTTCAAAGTGCTGGGCGTTGCGCCCCATGGCGCGCCGCGGCTGCCAGGATTTGAATAGGATAGTACCGATATGAATGAATCTGCTCTGGTCCGGATATTTGAAGCGCCCGCGTTAAAGGCTCCTGCTATCCGGCACGCCTTTTTCACCCGGAAGGGCGGGGTTAGCACAGGCATTTATGCGGGGTTGAATGTCGGTTTTGGATCCGATGACAGCCACGAACATGTCGTTGAAAACCGCAGCCGGGCGATGGCCGCCCTCGACCTGCCCGCCAACGCGCTCCGGACATTATATCAAATCCACAGCGCTAATGTTGTCACCCTTGGCGCGGCGGCACCGTCCTCCGACGTGGTGTTGAAAGCGGACGCCATGGTGACGCGCGAAGCCGGTGTGGCGCTGGGAATTTTGACTGCCGATTGTGTGCCGGTGCTGTTCGCCGACCCGCGCAACGGCGTTATTGGCGCCGCGCATTCGGGGTGGAAGGGTGCCGCGTCGGGCGTGTTGGAAGCGACCGTGGCGGCGATGGTCGATATCGGTGCCAATCATGCGGATATCGTGGCGGCTGTGGGACCGGCTATTGCCCAGGGGTCGTACGAAGTTGGCCCAGAGTTTCCCCAATCATTCCTGGTTAAATCACCGGACAACAGCGGGTTCTTCAAACCCTCGAAGCGGTCAACCCATTTCATGTTTGATTTGACTGGGTTTGTCCTGTCATCTCTTCAGGCCTTGAATTTGGCCGGTGTTGATCATGTCGCGTATGATACCTATGACGAGCCGGAGCAGTTTTACAGCTATCGCCGCGCGACGCATTTGGGCGAACCGGATTACGGTCGGGGCTTATCCGCCATCGCCTTAAACTAACGAATAATGTAACGCCCGGAATTCAATTTTGCCTTATCTCATTCAACTTTTCGTTTTTTTATTGCTGGGCCTTTTGGTGAGCTGTGTTTTTCTGTAGGCGCGGGTTCGCGAGATTTTTGTTGGCGGCGACGTTGTCAGGTTTTCTGGGGGTGGGATGTGGACCCCTGTCGAAGCCTTTTAAGCCCGACATAAATGACGGCGCCCCCAGTCCATTTGATCAGTTGAGAGACCTTTCAGGTGTTGTCGTGGCGCCCCTTGAGAACGCACCGGCAGGTGTTGGTGGGCCTTTTGCTGATTCGGTTTCAAAGCTACTCCGCGAAGCCAATATCCCTTCGACCACGGGCGGCGCGTTGAAGGATGGATTTCTTTTGGAGGGTCGGGCGCGCACGATCACATGGGGTGCCCGCCACGCCATTGTAATTGACTGGGTGTTGTCGGATCGATTGGGTGCCATTGTCGACCAACGCGCAACAAACATAGAGACCGATATTCCGATTCGCGTCAATAAAGGCGGCTGGGACGCTTGGCGCGTCACTGATGACGCTGCGTTGGATAAGGCCGCGCAGACGATTGTGAAGGTGATTTCCAGATTGTTGCAGCAAGAAATCCCTGTTCACAAGTCTCCCCCACGCCCGCTTCTCGGCGTCGCCTCGGTTACAGGCGCGACGGGTGACGGAAACAAAAGCCTGCAGCGAGCGTTTGAGGTGGCTCTGCGTCGGGCGGGAGTTCCAGTGGCGGCCTCGTTCGACGCCGCCACCATACGTATTTACGGCGTCGTGAGCCTCTCGGATACGACGGGGCCAGACGCGACGGATGCTGCTTTCAGAGGAACCTATAAGCGTCTCAATATTAAGTGGATGTTTCGAGGATCCGATGGTGTTGAACTTGGAATTATGACGCAAACAAATATGGTGCGGAAAGGACAAGTCGCCACACGATGGGGGCCCCTTGCCTATGACATCACCCTCGCGGCTATTGACGGCGTCATGCGCGTCTTACGAACAATGGATGAAGTTGGCGCGATCACACGCCCATAAATTTGTAGGCGCAATTTCTGGTGCCTAACGTCCAAACGCGGCGATTTGGCTTAAACCAGCGTTTACACACTCCCACCGCCCTGATATAGATTCCAGCGCGCGGCCCCCAAGAGACTATCAAGGACTCGGCATGAAAATCCTGAGTGGCAACAGTAACAGGCCCTTGGCCGAGGCGATTGCGGCTTGCTTGAACGTGCCGTTGACCCAGGCGTCAATCCGGCGATTTTCCGATATGGAAGTTTTCGTTGAGATTTTGGAAAACGTTCGTGGCGAAGATGTCTTTGTCATTCAATCGACAAGCTATCCGGCGAATGACAACTTGATGGAGCTGCTGGTCACCATCGACGCGTTGCGTCGCGGGTCCGCACGGCGGATCACGGCGGTGATCCCTTACTTTGGTTATGCGCGGCAGGATAGGAAAACCGGGCCTAGAACGCCTATTTCCGCAAAATTAGTCGCCAACCTTATCACGACCGCAGGTGCGGATCGTGTTTTGACAATGGATTTGCACGCGGGTCAGATCCAAGGGTTTTTCGATATACCCACTGACAATCTGTTTGGTGCCCCGGTCTTTTCAAAGGATATTCTGGAAAAGGCCGAAGATGATGAGAAAATTGTCATCGTGTCCCCCGATGTCGGGGGCGTGGTGCGGGCGCGCGCCATGGCCAAGCGGCTCGACGCTGACCTGGCGATCATCGACAAACGGCGCGAACAAGCGGGTGTGTCCGAAGTCATGAATATTATTGGCGATGTAGAGGGGCGCCGTTGCATCCTGGTGGATGACATTGTCGATTCGGCGGGTACGTTGTGCAACGCGGCCGAAGCCCTGATCGCAGCCGGCGCCAGCGCGGTTCAAGCTTATACGACCCATGGCGTTTTGTCCGGAGGTGCCGTATCCCGCGTCGCGTCGTCCCCCTTGGAAAGCTTGGTGACGACGGACAGTATTCAAGCGACCGAAGCGATGCGGGTCGTTCATAATATCCGGCAAATTACTATCGCGCCGCTTCTGGCCGAGGCGATTCACCGAATTGCAGAAAACGAATCCGTCTCCGATTTGTTTGATTAAACATTTAGGGTCAGCCGAACAGGTGGACCAAATCGGTTAACTTGAATTTTCGGTTTGCGCTATCATGCGGAGAAGCGTAAAAGGTCGCGTTCAAAATGGCCTCGACACGGATGACCGTGACGCACATGGTGCCGACACCCCTGGAGGCGGGCACCGTATTTAAAACTGGAGACTATACAATGAGTGATGCAAGCGTATTGCAAGCGGAGCTGAAAGACCGGGCTGGTAAGGGGGCCGCCCGTGCGACCCGCCGCGCAGGCCGGGTTCCATGCGTTGTCTATGGCGCGAAGAAGGCCCCTGTCTTGATTTCAATCGATCCCCGAGACGTTATGAAAGGCCTTCACGCAGGCACGTTTTTTTCGACCGTGTACGACGTTGAAATTACAGGTGAAAAAACGGAACGGGTGTTGCCCCGTGATGTTCAGTTCCATCCGATTTCGGACGCCCCTCAGCACGTCGACTTTCTGCGGGTTTCGGCGGCGACGCAGGTGACGGTTGACGTCGCTTGTAACTTTATGAACGCAGAAGAGTCGGTTGGGTTGAAACGTGGCGGTGTATTGAACGTTGTTCGCCACACGATTGAGTTTATGTGTGCTGTCGACTCGATTCCGCAATCGATTGATATTGATCTGTCTAGCTTTGATATAGGCGACAGTATTCACTACAGCGCCGTTAGTGTGCCGGAAGGCGTCATGCCGACGATTACAGACCGCGATTTCACTATTGCGACAATTGCGGCGCCGTCTGTGGCTGAAGAGACCGCTGTGGCAGAAGGCGAAGAAGGCGTGGAGATTGAAGGCGCCGAGGGCGAAGGCGACACCGAGGAGTAATTTCGTGTTGCTTTTGGTCGGCCTTGGCAACCCAGGACCGAAATACGAAAAAAACCGGCACAACATTGGGTTCATGGCGGTGGACGAAATTGTTCACCGCCATGCCTTTGGCCCTTTTCGCGCAAAGTTTCAATCAGTCTGCGCGGACGGCGATTTTGCTGGTGAAAAGGTGTTGGCGCTAAAACCGACCACCTTCATGAACGAATCTGGTCGCGCGGTTGGTGAGGCAGTGCGGTTTTTTAAACTGTCACCTGACGATGTTCTGGTTATTCATGATGAACTTGATTTGGCGCTTGGCAAGTTGAGGGTTCGCAAGGGTGGTGGGTTGGCTGGGCATAATGGGCTGCGCAGCATTAACTCTCATATCGGACCGGATTTTCATCGAATGCGTGTCGGAATCGGACATCCAGGTGACAAAAGCCGCGTTCATGGGCATGTGCTCAGCGATTTTGCAAAGGCCGAGGTTACGTTGATGGAAAATATTATCGATGCAGTTGCGGGCTCTGCGCCGTTACTGGCGTCCGGGGAACATAGCCAATTCATGACCAAAGTGGCGCTTGATCTGGCGGATGGAACTTAATCTATGGGTTTTAATTGCGGAATTGTCGGACTGCCCAATGTTGGCAAATCCACGTTGTTCAACGCCTTGACCAATACGGCGGCGGCGGAAGCGGCAAACTATCCATTTTGCACCATCGAGCCAAATACCGGCCGTGTGTCCGTGCCCGATCCGCGCCTTGAAAAAATCAGCGCGATTAGTCAATCGGTGCAGGACATTCCCACCTACCTCGAATTCGTTGATATTGCGGGGCTCGTGCGCGGCGCGTCAACTGGCGAGGGGTTGGGCAATCAGTTTCTGGGCCATATTCGCGAAGTGTCAGCGATTATTCATGTGCTGCGTTGTTTTGACGGCGGCGATGTCACCCATGTTGAAGGTGATGTCGACCCAGTGCGCGATGCGGAAACGGTTGAGACCGAACTCATGCTTGCGGACCTTGAAAGTCTGGAGCGGCGACATGACCAAACGGCCAAGCGCGCGAAAGGCGCTGACCCCGAAGCCAAGCGTCAGGTGCCTGTCATGGCGCGCGTTCTGGAGGCGCTTCGCGAGGGAAAACCGGCGCGAACCGTTAACGTGTCTGCCGATGAAGAACCCATCTTTCGCGCCTTGCAGCTTATCACCGCGAAACCGGTCATGTACGCTTGTAATGTGGACGAAGACAGCGCGGCGACCGGCAACGCCCATTCTGAACGGGTTGCGGAAATGGCCGCCGCCCAAGGTCAGGGCTGCGTCGTGGTGTCGGCGGCGATTGAAGCGGAAGTTGCGCTGCTGGACACTGAAGCGGAAAAAGCAGAATTTTTGGAAACCCTTGGCCTTGTGGAAACCGGGTTGGCGCGGATTATCCGTGAAGGGTACGCGCTTTTAGATCTCATCACGTTCTTCACTTCGGGTCCAAAGGAATCGCGTGCTTGGACGGTGTGGCGCGGTGCGACAGCGCCCAATGCCGCAGGTGAAATTCATACTGATTTTGAAAAGGGCTTCATTCGTGCTGAAACGATCGGATATGATGAGTTCATAGAATTTGATGGGGAACAAGGTGCCAAAGACGCAGGGAAAATGCGTCTCGAAGGTAAGGAATACGTTGTCCAGGATGGCGACCTAATGTTGTTTAGGTTTAACGTTTAATCAGGGTTATGAAAATAATTCATTACCGGGAGGGTTTTTCAATATGGGCAATATGATCAAATTGACCGCAAGTGACGGCCACACATTCGACGCTTATCGCGCAGACCCAGCGGAAACGCCGAAGGGCGGCATCGTTGTGATTCAGGAAATTTTCGGTGTGAACATACATATCCGGGAGGTTGCTGACAGCTACGCTGCCGATGGCTATCTCGCCATTGCGCCGGCGATTTTCGACCGTCAGAAAACTGGCGTTGAGCTTGGATATGAAGGTGATGATGTTTCCGCAGGCCGCGATTTAAAGGACAGTGCCAGCTATGAAGATGCGGTCAAGGATTTAGAAGCGGCGGTCGCTGAACTCAAAGTCGCCGGTAAAATCGGCTCGGTTGGGTATTGTTGGGGCGGTACGCTGTCTTATCTCTGTGGCGCACGGATTGACGACGTTGTTGCGTCGGTCGTGTATTACGGAGGTCAGATCATTCCGTTTAAAGATGAAATAATAAACGGCGCCAGTTTGATGCATTTTGGTGAACGCGATGCGGGCATTCCCCTCGACGATGTGGAAGCGATCAAGACAGCGCATCCCGAATCAGATGTAAATATTTATCCGGCTGACCACGGGTTCAATTGTGATCGCCGCGGATCTTATGACGAGGCGAGCTGCAAGCTGGCACGGGAACGCACAGACGCCTTCTTCGCCAAACATGTAGGTTAACGTATATACGAAAGGGACGGATTGATGATCACAAAGGGCTATAAACAACTTGTCGATGAGGCGGAAGCCGTTATTGAAACGCTTTCGGTTGAGGCGGCAAAAAATCTGCATGGTGATGAAAACGTCACCTTTATCGATATTCGAGATGTCCGTGAAGTAAAACGTGAAGGTAAAGTCGCCGGTGCGCTGCACGCGCCGCGCGGCATGCTGGAATTCTGGGTCGACCCGGACAGCCCGTATCATCGCGACGTCTTCGCGACCGGCAATAAATTCGTTTTGTATTGCGCCAGCGCTTGGCGGTCCGCCCTGGCCGTCAAAGCGCTTCAGGAAATGGGTTTTGGTCCGATTGCGCATATCGATGGCGGGTTCACCGCCTGGAAAGAAGCCGACGGCCCGGTGGACGCGCCCGAATAAGACAAATTAGTCTGATAAAACCCGACCCGCGATGGCGTCTAGCTTGGCTGCCAACGCGG
>JAPKDL010000029.1 GCA_028822585.1 Alphaproteobacteria bacterium
GGGCTTCAGCTATGGGCTTCAGCTTCAGCATCATCGTCATAGGGACCCACACGAAGTCGTGAGTACTCCTCACCATTAAAGATGTCGCTTTCGATTTTCAAAGCAATATCCTCTTGAGTGTCAAACTTAACCTTGGCAGAATCATCTGGGAACAGCTTCGTTTTTCGAATGCACCGCCCGCCTCCCCAGTAAACTGGCAGCCCTAGTTATATATAGGGCCATATAACACATTCACAGCAAACTAAACTGCATTGATACACCATCGAGCATCACCTTTGCTCCATCGTTAAATTGGTCTGGTCTCCGACCGGGAGACCATCAACAGTCAATTCCACACCATCTGTAGGAGCAGGCTGTGCTTCAAATCAATGACGACGGCCAAAGCTATATTTCCTCTCCCCAAAATAAAAATTATTTATTTGATTGTTTCGATTGAATCGAAAAGACGGTTGCGCCACGCATTCGGTTTATTTTGCGACTGAAATAGTTTGAACTAAAAGTAAGTTTTAAGCCTTAATAGAAGTGTTTTTTCTATTTTCTAGAATCGCTCCAGATATATCGTATTCGCACTTTCCACAGCCGGGCCGGCAATTGAAGTACGCATGAATGTCGTCCCAACGCTTTGCGCCCGCGCGTATAGCCACATCTACCTCGCGTTCGGAAATCCCATTACAGTTACAAACATACATTGAGGTATATTTCCTAATTTAATCAACGCTGATCATAATCGATTTAATTGCGAATGATAATCATTTGAATTGAGAATGATTGTCAAGTGCATTCCTCTATTACGTAAACTGGATATTAGATTCCACTGGAAGCAAACCGCGCGGCACCTTGATAAAGAGGGTTTGTCAAGCATGCCTAATTGTGCGCTTAATATTTGTAGCGTTCTTTTAAAAAACTAGCATTCCGGTAAATTTCACCAGTTTCGAACTGATAAAGAGGATATAAAATATGCAAGGCGACACAAAAGTTCTAGCGCAACTCAATCTTATTTTAAAAAACGAACTAACGGCGATTAATCAATATTTTCTCCATGCCCGTATGCTTAAGGACTGGGGCTATGACCGCCTTGCGCACAAGGTTTATGAAGAATCGATTGGAGAAATGAAACACGCAGACTTGTTGATCGAACGCATTTTAATGCTCGATGGATTGCCAAATTTACAAGAACTTGGAAAGCTCAAAATTGGCGAAAACGTTCCCGAAATACTGGAATGTGATATCGCTGTCGAAACCGAGAACCAAAGCTGTCTAAAGATAGCAATCGCAATCTGCGAAAGTAGTAGCGATTTTGTGTCCCGTGAAACTTTCGAAAACATCTTAGGAGATACCGAAGAACATATTGACTGGATCGAAACTCAGCTGAACCGCATTGATCAGGCCGGTTTGCCTAACTACCTGCAGGAGCACATGTTTAAAGGCGGCGATTCCTGATTTCACGACAGCATGTGACCCCGTCACACTCTGAGACCTGCCTCGGGTAGAGGGAGAAACTGCGATTTTCCTGGGCAGGTCATAGGATAGACCAAAGTTGCCCCTTCGCAGTGAAACCAGAAATAGCTGCGTTATTAAACATGAAGATGCCAGCGATTATCCAGTCCCTGTCTCAGGAGATAAACTTCTTCTATCGCACCACAAATTTAAGTGTTGCACTTCACCTCTAAGGCAACCTGTAATTTTATGACAACTGATCCAATCTCCGATATCAACGCATTCTGGCTGGGTGCAACCCTTGAAAGCCCTGACGCGGCGGCGTTACGCCGTGACTGGTGGTATAAGGGTGGGCCGGTCGTGGATGATGAAATCCGCGCAAAATTTGGCAACCTAGTCTCACAAGCGACCAATCGCACGTTGTCGGACTGGCGGGAAACACCGGACGGCGCGTTGGCATTGATCCTGTTGCTCGACCAGTTCACGCGGAATCTTTACCGCTTTTCGTCCGGTGCCTATGCCGGCGACGCGCACGCGTTCGAGGTCGTGACCTGGGTCATTGACCGTGGACTGGACCGGGAATTGCCGCCAGTGTCGCGGATCTGGCTTTATCACCCTTTCCATCATTCCGAACAGACCAAGGCGCAAGATCAAGGTCTTATGTTGCTAGACTCCGTCTTATCGGCGGCGGCACCAGAGTGGCATGGATATGTTCAACGCAGCATCACAGGCTGGACCCGTCACCACGATATCGTCGCACGCTTTGGGCGGTTCCCACATCGTAACGCCGTCCTGGGCCGAAGCAGCACGAAGGAAGAACGTGAATTCCTAGCGGCGGATGGCAACACCTTTGGGCAAGGCCCAAAGGTTTAGGGCCGAAGTCTTTTAAAGGCGTCGTTTCAACATTTCATGCCATGCGAGTTCAGATTATAGTGAGCAACATTTAAATTTCACAATAACAGGGATTGGATCCGATGCGCAAAACCACGCAACTCCGCAACCTTTTGAAATCTGGCGAGCCGTTGCTTGTGCCGGGCTGCTATAACGCCTTGAGCGGCAAGATGCTCGACAAGACCGGATTTCCCGCCGTTTATATGACCGGATATGGAACGTCGCTATCCCTGCTGGGGATGCCTGACGCCGGGTTGGCGACCATGACCGAAATGCATATGAACGCACGGTACATCGCTAACGCCGTCGATGTTCCCGTCATCGCCGACGCCGACAACGCCTATGGCAACGCAATCAATGTTATTCGCACCGTTCACGAATACATTCAAACCGGCGTCGCCGCTATTCATATTGAAGATCAGATCATTCCCAAGCGCTGTGGCCATGTCGCTGGGCGCCGGGTTATTCCCATTGACGAAGCCGTCGGCAAATATCGCGCCGCTGTATCAGCCCGTGATGAAATGGATCCAGATTTTATGATTGTCGCACGCACCGACGCGCGCGGCGCCCATGGAGGCAGCATGGATGATGCCATCAACCGCGCCAACGCGTATCTCGACGCGGGCGCTGACATGGCGTTCGTGGAAGGTCCAACTTCGGTGGCCGAAGTCGAACGCATTTGCAAGGAGGTCAAGGGACCAATCTTTTATAACCAGACGGGCGTGTCTCCCCGTTTCACCATCGCAGAGATGGCCGAGTTGGGAATTGCGTTGACAATTCTGCCGGGCGCTTTGTTACGCGCGACCATGCAGACCTTATACGACTTTTCCAAGGATCTATACGACAACGGCCCAGATGCCGAAGTGCGCTTTGCGGCGAAATTCAAAGACCACCCGGTCGGCGACTTCCATACGTTTGCCGGATTCGACCAAATTCGAGAATGGGAAGAAGCCTTCCTGGTTCCCGAAGAATTGGAAAAATACGAAGACTCAGTCGGGCATCAACCCGCCGAAGCCGCTGCAGGCGACGACTAAGAAATCATCGCGCAGGATTGATGAACGCGCCGGGGTTTTGTAGGCTCCGGCGCAATTCGTCCAAATATCAGATTAAGGAGCACAGCATGGCCGTCGCCAATCTTGTCGAAAAACAGGACATGAGCGCAGAAGAATGGGACACGCGGGTCAATCTCGCCGCATTGTATCGTATCCTCGCTAAATTTCGGATGACCGATTTTATTTACACGCATTTATCAGCGAGGGTCCCCGGCGAAGAGGGCACATTTTTGATCAATCGCTACGGCGACTTGTTCGACCGGGTGCGGGCGTCCAATCTGGTAAAGATGGATTTCGACGGCAATGTCATCGGTGGTGGGGATTTCAACGAAGCGGGGTTCACCATTCACAGTGGCGTGCTGATGGCGCGGCCCGATGTCAACGCGGTCATCCATCTGCACACCCGCGCCAGCGTCGCCGTGGCAGCGCAACAACGCGGCCTGTTGCCAATCAGTCAGCAAGCCATGCTCGCCATGCCGCATTTGTCCTATCATGACTACGAAGGCGTAGCGCTGGATTTGAGTGAGCGTGAAACGCTGGCCCGCGACCTGGTTGACAAATCAACGTGTATTTTACGTAACCACGGCCTGTTAACATTCACCTCAACCATTCCGGAGTGCTGGCAGTTGACGTATCAGTTAGAAACCGCGTGCCAGATCCAAATCGACGCGATGGCAGGCGGCGCGCCACTGATTGAACTGCCCGCATCGATTTCCGAGGAAATGTTTAAGCGCCACCAAGCCCGACCGGCAGAAGAACGCGGTCAACGGGAATGGCGCGCGGTGCTGGAAATGCTTAAAGGCGAAGATTACGCGACCTAACCACTGTCACCCGTCACGACCCCCAAATAGACATACACACATGCGCCCTCGCCAAGCGAACTTTCGATGACGATCAGAGGGCCCCACGCAATTCTGCCAACGCCTTCACAATGGCGAGCCTGAGGCATGTGCCGCTTTCCCGCACGAGATTAATGTCGCCGGTCTGACCGGAAGGTGTCAGTACTTTTTCAATTTCGCCTTTCGCGATGCCAACCCTGGTATCCCATATTGCAATATCCACAAAGCCCCCTTCAGACGGGGCGATGGAGACGCCGATGCGCCCGCCCTCGGGGGTAAATTTCATTGCGTTCGATAGTAAATTCACCGGAATTTGTCGCACCTTATGCATATCCGAATAAATGGTCTCGCCATATTTAACCTCAACACCTTCAAATTTAAGGCGCTTGTTGCCGATTTGAACACTTAACTCACGCACAGCTTCCGCCGCCACAGCATTCAAATTGACATCTTCCAGGTCAGGTTCCAACTTGTTCGTTTCGATCTTGGCGATGTCGAGTATGTCGTTCACCCGCGCCAACAAATGGCGCGCAGACGTCAAAACGTTGTGACAAATATTCACGGTAACGGCTTGGTCAACCATTCTTCCTCCCGGTCCAGAGCGTCGGAGAACCATCCGTTTTCAAGAAGTTTACGAAGAATAAAATTGAATTCAACGCCGGGAATTAGTTCGTCAGCTATTATGGCGTAAGTCGCCTTGTACGCCTTGTTGCACCCTACCAAACGCCCTTTCGCATCATACCAGGCGAGCCCATACGCAAAATTCTCGACAATAACGAATAATTGGGACCCTTGCGCTCGCTCCAAATCCTCAACGCGTCTGCGCAACCTCGCTAATTCACCGGCAATCTCAGGATCAAGATCATCACTAATTTTTGTCATTGCGCGCAGGTCATTCTGTAGTCTTCAGGAGGCGTTTTCCCGAGTGGAGGATTCTCTTTTCTTTAAGTAGTTTAAATTCCTTAACCAAGTGTAAATTTAAACGTCCCGCGCCCAATAAATTGCATGCAAAACCTTTTGTCACACTAGTTTTGGCGGTAGCCTGTCGTCAGGCTGGACGTTCGTGATGTCATCTGATCGCATTGTTTATGAGGGGGAATTTTTATGAAAATCGCTATCTATGGTGCCGGCGCTATCGGTGGAAATCTCGGCGCATTGTTGAGTCGGTCAGGCGTCGACGCCAGTCTGATCGCACGCGGCGCTCATTTGGAGGCCATGCGCGCCAACGGCCTCAAACTGATTACCGCCACCGAGGAATTTGTCACTCACCCCAACGTCACCGACGACCCGGCTTCCTTGGGGCCGCAGGATTATGTGGTAATTTCCCTGAAATCGCATCAAGCACCCGGGATTATGGACGACATTCAACCGCTGCTTGGGCCTAACACGACCGTCGTCAACGCCATGAATGGAATACCATGGTGGTATTTTCACAAACTGCCGGGCCCTTGGGAAGGACACAGGGTCAAATCGGTCGACCCCGACAATCGACAGTGGGACGGCATCGGACCGGATCGGGCCATTGGCTGCATCACCTATGTCGCTAGTGAAGTCATCGAACCCGGCGTCGTAAAATCCGGCGGCCAATTCCGCTATTTTATCGGCGAACCGGACGGCTCCATGTCCGAGCGCGGGCAAACATTTCGGGATATCGTTGACGCGTCCGGCATCACCGCCGAACTCCGTCCCAAATTGCGCGACGATATTTGGGTCAAGCTCATGGGCAACGTCGCTTATAATCCCAGCAGCGCACTGACATTAGGCACAGTTGGCGACATGGTAAACCATCCTGGCATGGAAGTCGTCCTGCGAAATTTGATGACGGAAGTGATTTCGGTGGCCCACGCGTTGGGGTGTGAACCCAACGTCTCCATCGACGAGAGGATCGAAACCACCCGCACCGGCACGGGCTCCCATAAAACGTCGATGCTGCAGGATTTGGAACGCAACCGACAAATGGAAGTCAGGCCGATTATTGGCGCCGTGTCCGAACTTGGCAAACTAGCGGGCGTGGAAACACCCACAATCGACACCGTTCTGGCGCTGGTCAGCTTACGCGCCGATAAAAGCGGGTTACTGCCATGAGCCCGGCAGACACAAGGGAAACTGTCGCCGACGTCACCGTATTGGGCGCCGGCGTTGTCGGAATTTGCACGGCCTTGTCGCTCCGCGAACGTGGATTCAGCGTCACTTTGATTGACCGCAACCCACCCGCCGAAGGCGCCAGCCATGGCAATGCGGGGTCGTTGTCCCCGTGGTCCTGCGTCCCACAATCCATGCCAGGGTTATGGAAAAATGTCCCGAAGTGGTTATTGGACCCTGATGGGCCCATTGCGCTAAGATTGGGCTACGCTCATAAATTTTTCCCGTATGCTGTAAAATTTTTACGCGCGGGAAATTTGGAACGATTGCCGACCATCGCTGATGCAATGCTTGGACTTACATTACCCACTGTGACCTTGTACCGGCATCATTTGGACGGAACGGGATCGGAAAATTTAGTTCGCGATTCGGTCTATGTACATGTTTTCAAAAATGCCGCGGACGCAGATTTAACACAGCTGGGCTGGCGTATGCGCCAAGAACGTCAGGTGCCGATTGAAGTCGTCACCGGCGACGCATTGCATGAAATTGAACCAGCCTTATCTTCGGAATTTAAAGCCGCCGTATTGATCAAACGGCAAGGGCGCGCACTGGACCCCGGCGGGATCGGCAAAGCGTTGGCGGAAAAAGCGCAAGGGATGGGCGTTACATTTCTGCGCCGCAGCGTCGAAAAATTAGTTCCAGAAGCCGACGGCGCGTGGCGAATTGAAACCGACCAAGGCGCAATGCCTGCGAAAAAAATTGTCGTCGCAATGGGCGCCTGGTCAAAAAAAATGATGAGCGACCTGGGCGTCAACGCGCCATTAGAAGCCGAGCGGGGTTATCATCTGATCTTCCAAAACCCCGGCGTCACCTTGAACAATTGTATCATGAATGTGGACGCTAAATTTGTCGTCAGCTCCATGAATGCGGGGGTCCGCTGCGCCGGGACGGCAGAATTCGCCGGCGTCGACGCCGCCCCGGATTATCGCCGCGCGCAAGTGTTCAACGGCATGATCAAACGCATGTTTCCGGACATCAACACATCCGACACGGTGGAATGGATGGGCCCACGCCCCTCAACGCCAGATTCGGTGCCGTATCTTGGCGAAATACCCGGCTTTACCAATCTAATCGCCGCCTATGGCCACGGACATACAGGCATGACCATGGCCCCGAAAACTGGCGAGGTGATAGCATCTATGATTGCAGGAGAAAGCCTGGACATCGACGTCACGCCATACAAGATAGATCGTTTTAATTAATCGGCCTCAGGATCGCTCAGCAACGCGCCGCCGGTCAACAATGCGTCAATAGCGGCGTCGTCATAGCCGATCTCGCGCAACACTTCGGGGCCATTTTCCCCGAAGCGCGGTGCATGAAGACGAATCCCACCCGGCGATTTCGAATATTTCACCGGCGGACGCACAAGCACCGTTTCACCTTCGGTCGGATGGGTGTGCTTTTCAAACATACCCACCGCTTTCAGGTGCTCGTCTTCCATCAGATCGTCGATATCAATGATCGGCATGCAGGGAATTTCCGCGTCCCCACAAAGCTCCAGCCATTCTTCCGTCGTTCGTTTCGTCGTCTCTTCGCCAACGAAGGTGTACAGATCGTCAATGGTATGCACCCGGGCCAGGTAGCTGCAAAAACGGGGGTCGTCCATCAATTCTGGTCGCCCCACAGCGGTGAAGAATTTCAGCCAGTGTCGGTCGCTATACGGTAGGATGCAGACGAATCCATCCTTAGTCGGAAATGGTCGGCGTGACGGCGTGACCACCCGTTGATAGCCCATGTCGCCAATCTGCGGCACGAAAGCCCCGCCATTGATGTGCTCCACCAGATTGTACGACACCATCGTCTCCAGCATCGGCACTTCAACAAATTGGCCTTCGCCGGTCCGTTCCTTGTGCAGCAGCGCAAAGCCAATCGCCTGGCTCAACGTTAGCCCGACAATCTTATCGGCCATGGCGGACGGTACATATTGCGCCGCGCCCTGTTGGCGTTTGAACAGGCTCGCCAGACCCGACGACGCCTGAATCGCATCGTCATAAGCGGGTTTGTCAGCGTAAGGACCATCCTGACCAAACCCATAGGCGCCGACATAGACAATATCGGGTTTTATCGCTGATACCGCATCATAATCGAACCCAAGCCCCGCCATCGCCTTAGGCCGCATGTTGTGTACAAACACATCAGCGGTTGGAATCAACTTACGCAACACGTCTTTCGCATCGTCCTGTTTCAAATCCAGCGCGATGGAACGTTTGTTGCGATTGGCGTTCAGAAAGACGCCACTCATATTGACGTTGCGTGAATTTCCCATATTGCGCGCGATGTCGCCAGTTGGTGGGCCTTCCACCTTGATGACGTCGGCGCCCATATCGCCCAACGCTTGCGTGCCGTACGGGCCCAACAACACCGTGGTGACGTCAATCACCCGAATTCCACTCAACGGTCCAGACAAATTTCCACTCCTGTTAACTATGCAATTAGCGCAGTCTTATGCGTCTTCAAATCCAAGATAGGTGACAATATCATCATTCGTGATGCGTGTTGATTTCACATCATTTGCAGCGAACTCTTCATTCGGATAGCCCATGGCGATGCAGGTCATAATCACCTCGTCGTCGGGAATTTGCGCGTGTTTCCGCACCACGGCCGATTGCATGATGCCCTGTCCATTGATGACCGTGCCCAAACCCTTGGTCCAGGCGGCCAGCACCAAGCCATAGGTCACCGCGCCCAAATCAAAATGGCTGATGGTCGCGGGCTCCAGCGACTTATCATACGTCATGACGATAGAGACAGGCGCATCGAATTGGCGGAATCCGCGCATCACCCAATCCTGCCGCCGCTCTGCGTCATCACGTTCAATGCCCATCGCCTGAAATAACTGAACCGCGACCGCGACCTGACGTTCGCGGTGAATACCTTTATAACCGCCCTCACGCACCGGAATTTCACGTTGCGGTTTGACCCCGGCGAGATTGCGTTCCGTATTGCCCTTGCGAATGCGCTCCAGCGGCTCCCCGGTAACCACATGGAAATGCCAGGGCTGCGTGTTCATCGAAGATGGCGCGCCCTTGGCCAGGTCAATAACTTCCTGAATGACTTCTTTCGGCACCGGATCCGTCTTATAGCCACGGATGCTACGACGTTCCCGCACCAGTGTTTCAAAATCCATTTCAAAATTCTCCTAATTAATAATTCTGCGTCCCACGCCAGCGGACCCGGCATGACCACCGGGAGTTAAGCCAGCAGGGACTGCCGTAACCATACGGAAAATAATTTTCACTAACCTAGCGATGGGACGCGCCTACGCAATGGTAAAGGGCTCGTATTGACCTAAATTCACGCCCCAAACACAGCCTCTAGCCAACTGGCCACCGACAACAGCGCCTCATCACCATGGGGCAGGCCCACGATCTGCACGCCGACGGGCAGGCCATTCGCGCCCCTGTTGCCCGGTAACGTCACGCAAGGTGCGCCGATGGTGGTCCAGGCGCGGTTGAAGGTCGCGTCGCCGGTCGATTCCAACCCCAGTGGCGCCTCGCCCACGGCGCTGGGAACAATAAGCGCGTCAAGACCCTCCAGAACGCCGTTTAAGTCCTGCCGGCATTGATGCGCACATAGAATTGCTGTGCGATAGTCGTCAAAGGAAATATCAAGGTCGGCGGGAATTTTCTCGATCAACCGCGCGCTGAGCCCGTCCGCATGATGGTTGAATTCATGGGCGAGCGAACGCCGTCCCTCGTAAAACATGATCGTCTGGTTGGCGTCCTGCAGCGCGGCGAAAGACGGTGGTAAAGTCACATCCCGAATTTTCGCCCCGGCGCCAGCGGCTGTATCCGCAGCGCCTTGTACAGCGGCATGCGTGGCGGGTTCCGCGTGATCCCACCACGGCGTTCGGCACAAACCCAAACGCGGCGGGGATACGAGCGTTGCAACGCTCGCAGGCGCCCCCAACAACCCGGCGCGCAACAACGCCAGATCGGCGACCCGGCGCGCCATGACGCCCAACGTATCCAGCGAGGCAGCCAGCACCTTGGTCCCCACATAGTTCAATTGCCCATGAGTTGGCTTGTATCCAACCACGCCACAGAACGATGCGGGACGTATCACCGACCCCCCGGTTTGCGTACCCAATGCCAGCGGCATCATGAAATCAGCGACGCCCGCCGCCGACCCGCTGGAGGACCCCCCTGGCGTGTGAGCCGCGTTGTGTGGATTTCGGGTCTTGCCAGGGTTCACAAAAGCAAATTCTGTTGTCACAGTCTTACCCAACACCACGGCTCCCGCAGCGCGCGCTACCGCCACGCAGGACGCATCGGATGTGGGGCGAAAACCAGGATAAATGTCGGAGCCATAGGCCGTCGGCATGTCGTGCGTGTCGATGATGTCCTTGAAACCGATGGGCACCCCATGCAACGGGCCCAGCGGCGCAACCTTGTCACGCGCGCGGGCTTCCGCCAGGGCGGCGTCCGGATCGATATGCGCCCAGGCCACAACATCGGGTTCGCGTTCCTTGATCCGGTCCAGACAAGCCGCCGTCAAGGCTTCGCTCGTAATCTCACCCGCCGCGATGGCCTTCGCCGCCTCGCTCGCACTCAATTCATTCAAATTCGACATGTCATCCCTCGCCCCTCTAACGTTACGCTTGATTTGCCAACAGCTCGTCCAAAGTCGCGTGAAAGTGGACGATCCCTTTTTCGAAACGGCCGAAGGTGAAATGACTGTTGGCGTTTGCCTCGAGCCCCGCCTGAATAGAGCGCGCCGCTTGTCGGTCTTCAATCAATCCGGTGTCGCTGACGAATCCAGCGTCGCGCTTCGCCGCTGTCAGGTCGACCGGCGCGCCATCGACGAATTTATTGCTCAGCCGGTAAATTTCCCATCTCGTTTGGGTCGGCGTCACCGGCTCCAAGATAATCATGATCGAATGGTTCGACAGCACCGACATATGGGTGTTAGGGAACAGCTGATACACATCGGTGATCATGCCCTGGAGGCGGCGCTTTTCCGCCGGGATGTCGCGCAGTTTATCGATCCGTCGGAACGGAAAGACGATCCGGGAATTGGGCCCAAACGTCTCGACTACATTGATGTTGTCGAGCCCGTAGGGATAGAACGATTCATTATGCAAAGACCGGATGTGGTAGCCCTCCATGGAGGTCTCCCCGATCAGCTTCCAGTTGGCCTCGTCGACCATCTCGCTCTTGTCGAAGACGACCTGTTCAGGCGCGATGAGCTCGGGTAAATCCGCCAGAGCGCCCTGGGAGACCGGGTCTTTCTGGGTCACGAACACCAGACCGCCGCGTTCCTCCGTCGTCACCGGAATGAGTCCGTGTTCTTTCGGGTCGAGCCCGGGAAAACCCTCATCGCCGGGAATATACGTCAATTGTCCATCCAGCCCATAGGTCCAGGCGTGATAGGGGCACGTTAAGGACCTGGCGCAACCCTCGCCTTCGACGACCGCCATGCCCCGGTGGCGGCAGGCGTTGCGAAATGTACGCACAACGCCGTCGTCACCACGGACCGCGACCAAGGGCGTTCTCGCCGCAACCCGAGCCACATAGGAACCTTTTTCCGGCAGCGCCGCAGAGGGGCAATAGGCGACAGGCAACCGTCGCAACAACTTAATCTCGGCCTCAAACCGCGCAACGGATCGATAATTCTCCGCCGGTTCCCGCCAGACACGGTCGCCGAGATCGGTCGTGTTGTTGTCGATATGGCCGAAAATGCGTTCGATCAGGTCGCTGTCGCTCAATAATTCAGTCATAAGCTCGCCCCTTTCGCTGAATTTGCATTGGGCATCTTTATATCTAGAGGAACCACCCTTGTCCAAGATGGGCGCCAGTCAACCAACCCCAGCGCGCCAGGGAAGTGGCCATAAGCCTTCACTAAAACATTGGACCTATATACCGATGTCGTTGGCATGGAGGTGAATATTCACCTCGTAGCCGATTGAGTCGGCCACATTCCCATGCTGGGCCAACATTTCTTATAGAAATTAGAGGCCGCCATTACGGTGATCGTATCCACTCAAGGCTAAAAAATATAAAATGTGAAGGTTTCCTTCTAATTATTAACGAAGGAACCACCCGTCAAAATTAATGTCCGATCTCGAAGCCCGAAGCGGCCGTCGAACATGAGGGTTTTGGAAGGCCGTTTTTGATTCAAGGCGGAAATGGGCCGTCTATCAGCGGGGTCATATTACTCTTGGGAATAGCGCCTTAAACTTCATCGACCGGCGGCGCGGTAAGGCGACAGGTCAAGTTTTGGATCCCGCCCCGCGACAAGGTCAGCAATGATGCGGCCGGTGACCGGCCCCATAGTCAAGCCCAGATGACTATGCCCGAAGGCAAGAAAGGCGTTGGCGTAGCGGGGAGAGCGATCGATGACCGGGACGCTGTCGGGCAGCGACGGGCGGTTGCCACTCCAGATGCTCTGTTCGGTTTGGTCCAAATTCGGCACACTATCGGCGGCCAACTTGACCATATTGCGAATACGCCGGTAGTCCGGCGGCGCATCTAGCTTAGCGTATTCAATACCCGAGGTCAGCCGCAACCCGTCTTCATGGGGGACCAACACAAATTTATCGTCGACCAAATTAATAAATCTACGGATCGGAGTGTCTGGCATGGGCAGCATCACATGATAGCCCCGCTCGGCCTCCAATCTCAATTTTGCGCCCAGCCGCGCCGCCAACCCGCGCGACCACGGCCCCGCCGCCAGGACAATCTTGTCCACCGCTATGACGCCGCTTGTGGTGCGCACACCGGTGACCCTGTTATCCACAATGTCGAAACCCAGCGCTTCTTCGGCGAGGATAGCACCGCCATTAGCCACCAGGGTGTCGGCGAACAAGCCCACCAATCGGCCAGGATTTTTAACCGTGGCAGAATCGGGCGCGTACAGCGCGTGTTTGAAAATCGGCGCCAACCCCGGCTCCAATTGCCGCACTTCATCCGCATTCAATATGTCGAAGGAAAACCCACGCCGCGTCATCATATCCCGTTCGTACTGCGATCCGGCGAAGGACGCGTCGGATTTGTACACCTTCAAGGCGCCAACATGTTGAACCAGGGACTCCGCACCTACCTCTTTCAACAAAGTAGCGTAGGCGGGCAACACCCCACGAATCAACGCCGCGATGGCCACGCTATGGGCTTCGACCCGGTCCGGCGCCGTGTTACGCAACAACGTCAACAAAAACGGTGCCAGACGCGGCAGATATCGCCAGCGGATATTCAAGGGGCCGGCAGGGTCCATCAACATTGCTGGCACTTGTTTGATGATACCCGGCGTTGCGGTCGGCAACACCGCCGAGGCGCTGATGGAACACGCGTTGCCGTAAGAGGTCTTGGTCCCCGGTTCCGCAGGGTCGATCAACGTCACCTTATGCCCGTCGCGTTGCAAAAATAGGGCGCAAGACGCTCCCACGATCCCTCCGCCAATTACCGCAATATCCGCCAAGACGCCCTCCCCGATGCCGCCATACGCATAATAGTTACGTACCCAGCCTGCATCTTTCAAGGCCTTGGCCGCCAGCGTCAAGGCGGATTTTATCGTCCAAGACGCTTGCGGGTGCCAGGGTCACGCTTTATTTAATCTCCTGGGCGCATTATTTCATCCCTCCCGAACCTACGCGTTATGGAGAGCCGAACCATGAACATCGAAATTGTATCCGTCGCCACTGTCCAGGCCTGGATTGCTGCAGGCAAAGCGGTCATTGTGGATGTACGCGAAGACCACGAATTCGCCCTGGAACACATCGCCGAAGCCACTTTGGTTCCGTTGTCTAGATTCGACCCGGCCGCCCTACCCCCCAGTGAGGGCAAGCGATTGGTATTACATTGCCGTAGCGGCGTTCGCTGTGGCCACGCCGCTGGTCTCCTGCAGGGCGGCACTCTCGACACCGTGTATCGCATGGAAGGCGGCATTTTGGGATGGAAGCAATTTGGCGGCCCCGTCGTCCCCCACTGAGCTTTCGTCGGTGCACGGCGAAACCCTGCGACAATTCGACACACATCGAAGCCTCATTAGTCAAAACAAACCTACAAATTCGGATTGACTGTCAGCCCACAAATGTTGATGTTCTCAATGACTTTATAGTTAAAATCGCGAGCTTGTCTGCTCCCTTCCAGGAGTGATGGCTGCACGGACAACCGAGTCAGTGAATCTTTATTTACCCATAGCCGAAATGTCGGTGAACATCTTTCTTTTGCTCGGCATGGGCGCCGGAGTGGGTATGCTGTCTGGAATTTTTGGCGTCGGCGGCGGTTTTTTGATGACGCCGTTATTAATCTTCCTTGGCATTCCCCCAGCAGTCGCGGTCGGCACCGAAGCCAACCAAATTATAGCCTCCTCCGTCTCTGGTGTTTTCGCGCATTGGCGGCGCGGCAACGTCGATTTCAAAATGGGCTCGATCTTACTGGTTGGCGGCATCGTCGGATCGACCTTTGGCGTCTTTCTTTTCCAATATTTACGCTCGTTAGGTCACATCGATTTGGTGATCATGCTGTCCTACGTAATTTTTCTGGGCGTGATCGGCAGCCTGATGCTGATTGAAAGCATCCGCGCCATGCAGCGTCGCAAAAGACCTGGGTCGTTACGTAAACTGCACCAGCATAATTTTTTGCATGGGTTGCCCTTCAAAATGAGGTTCCGGCGCTCCAAGCTTTATATCAGCGCACTGCTGCCGTTGATGATTGGGTTTATCGTTGGCATCTTGTCCGCGATCATGGGCGTCGGCGGCGGATTCGTCATGGTGCCTGCGATGATCTATCTCTTGGGCATGCCAACCGCAGTGGTCGTCGGCACGTCGCTGTATCAAATTATATTCGTCACCGCCAACGCTACCTTCCTGCAGGCGACGCTGAACCAGACTGTCGATATCGTCCTGGCGTTGTTGCTGATGATCGGCGCAGTCATTGGTGCCCAGTTCGGCACACAAGTTGGTGCGAAATTGCGCGGTGAACAATTGCGCGGTCTGCTTGCGCTTATTGTGTTGAGCGTGTGCGTCAAAATTTTGTACGACCTGGTGGTGACGCCAGATGACATTTACTTCCTATCCCGTGGTAGTGGGGGGCATTGATGGCGCGCCGTCTGTTCACAGCCCTCACATTTATGTCCATTTGCATCGCGCCTTATTTAGCGGTGGGGACCAGCCGGGCGCAGTCAGTCATCGCCGACGTGTCGGAGCATTTCGTAGGTATTACCGCTGATTTCACCGGTGCCAAAATTCTATTTTTTGGCACCATCACCGGACCGGGGAAAGTCGTCGTGGTGATAAGCGGCCCGGCGCAAGACATCACTGTCGGCAACAAAGTTCAGCGCGCCGGCATCTGGATGAACGACGAAAAAGTCACATTCAAAAACACGCCGTCCTTCTACCAAGTCCTCTCAAGCGAACCTTTAGACGAATGGCTGCCGCCGGATACAAGAGAAGCAAAACAAATTGGCGTAGAATATCTCAAGTTGGAGTCCACCGAAGCCATAGGGCCTGCAAAGGCCGCCGACTACCGGGCGGCGCTCGTCCGAAATATGCAGAAAAACAATTATTACGGCAAAGCGGAAGGCCAGTTGAAACTTTTAGGCGGCGGACTGTTTCGCGCCGATATTTTCCTGCCGTCAAACGTGCCGACCGGCGATTACACTATCAAGACCTATCTCGTCAGCTTCGGTCGCGTCACCCACATGGAAGTCACGCCCTTAAATATCAACAAAACCGGTATTGGTGCCGAAATTTACCGGGTCGCCCATCAACACGGAGCCCTGTATGGTGTTGCAGCGATCATTATCGCGGTTCTGGCCGGGCTCGGCGGCAATGCCATCTTCCGAAAATCATAACTCTCGCGTCGAGGCGAACAATGTCGAATTCGAACACATCGCAGCCAGAAATCGGGTCCAAAACCCCGAAAACCGATGTTTTATTGGATGTAACCGGGTTTAACTGTCCGATTCCTGTCCTGAAAGCGCGCCGCGCCGCGCGAAACATGACGGCGGGGCAAGTTCTCACCGTGCGCGCTACAGACCCCGCGTCGATGATCGATTTCAAGCATTTCTGCAACACGACTGGCAACGAGTTGCTGGACGCATCGGAAGCCGACGACGTCTTCACCTATATCATTCGCATCGGCAGATAAATAGAGTCTAGCCGCAGATTATAATGGCGCGAAAATCATTCACATTCGTCAGGGTCGGCCCGGTCATCACCAAGTCGCCCAACCCTTCAAAAAAGCTGTAACCATCGTTATTGGCCATGAATTTCTTGGGGTCTAAGCCCAATGCCGCCGCCCGCGCCATGGTGTCCGGGGTGATGATCGCCCCGGCATTGTCCTCGCTGCCATCAATGCCGTCGGTGTCGCCCGCCAGCGCAAAAACGGAGTTGGCGGTGCCTTCTAACGCAATAGCCAACGCCAAAAGAAATTCGGCATTACGCCCGCCACGCCCCCGCCCCCGCATTGTCACGGTTGTTTCACCGCCGGACAGCAGCACCGCTGGTGGCAAAATTGGTTGTCCATGGCGTACACATTGCCGTGTTATGCCGGCCATGACCTGGGCGACTTCCCGCGCTTCACCCTCTATCGCGTCCCCCAGTAATAAGGGCGTTATCCCATGGTTGCGTGCCACCACTGCGGCGGCTTCCAGGGATGATTGAGGTGTGGCAACCATGATGGTTTCACTTCTTACAGTCCAGGAATCCCCTGGTTTTGGCGTTTCCGAAGACCCGCGAGCCAGAGCATCCAACACGCCCTGAGGTTCCGTAATTCCGTACTTCCCCAGGACAGCCTGCGCGTCGGCCAGACTTGTAGGGTCTGGCACAGTGGGACCGGATGCAATGACCGCCGGGTCGTCGCCAGGAACGTCTGAGATCATCAGCGAGACGACCCGCGCCGGCGCCGCCGCCGCCGCCAAACGGCCCCCCTTGATCGCGGAGATATGTTTTCGAACACAGTTCATTTCGCCAATATTTGCACCGGACCGCAACAGCGCTTGGTTGAGCGCCTGCTTATCCGCCAACGTTAATCCCAGCGCGGGCAACGTCATCAACGCAGATCCACCGCCCGACATCAGACACAGCACAAGGTCATCCGACGTCAGGCCTTGGACCATGTCCAAAATACGCCGCGCCGCGCCCACGCCCGCCGAATCGGGGACAGGATGCGACGCTTCGACAATCTCAATCATCTCGCAGTCAACCGCGTGTCCGTAGCGCGTCACCACCAAGCCTGTCAGGTCCCCACCCCAATGTTGCTCCACAGCGCGCGCCATCGCCGCCGACGCTTTTCCTGCGCCAACAACAATAACGCGTCCCTTAGGGCGGCCCGGTAAATGCGGTGGCACGCAGCGGTCGGGCTTCGCGACATCAATTGCGGCGGCGAACATGTCGTGCAGAATTTTTCGATATTCCATGGCGTGGACTTTTGTTGACAGTATTGGAAAGAGATAACATGAAACCAGTTCGGCCCAAACAATTCCAGGCCACTCCACAACCTGAGAGGATCCATGACCTTCAAACTTCACGACGATCTCATTCGAACCTGTATCGAGGTTCAGCGTTTCCCCTTATGCCGCGTCCTGTTGAATAACGACAGTAATTATCCCTGGATAATTCTCGTCCCCGAACGCACCGATATAAAAGAAATTCACGAGCTTAGCGTCACTGATCGATCGATCTTAATTGAGGAGATCGCCGCAGTGTCAGCGGCGATGTCGAGCGAATTCAACGCCGATAAAATAAATGTCGGCGCGCTTGGCAACGCAACACCACAATTACATATTCACGTCATCGTTCGATTTAAAACCGACCCGGCGGGTCTCGGCCCGGTATGGAACGCGGGCGCTGCTCAACCTTACACAGGGGCCCCACTAGACGCGATGCTCAACCGATTACGTAGAGCGTTCGCAAAAATTGCTTACTCTACTACGCCGCAGTCTCAACGGGCTGATCCAGGTATTCGTTAATATTAACACCGTCAATCTGGTCAGGATGGAGCAATTGATCGGCATCTACTCGCCTTACACCCACCTTGAGAACCCAACCGAACAGATCTGGATCAATATGCGCATCCTTCTTCATGAAACTCATAATACGGATTCATTCGCTCAACTTCTTGGCTTTCTTATAGGAGTACTCCGACGCGGTTAACGCCTCGAAAATATTGGCAATCGCCACCATCCGTGCGGGCAAAGACATCTCGTTGCGGGTCAGCCCGTTCGGGTAACGATGGCGTACATCATACGCACCTCCGGTAAATTCTGCATCATCAGAAGAATCCGCTCCAAGATGCCAATGGCACCGCACGCATTACCGCGATCCAATTGCACCTTGGCAAAGCCGAAGTTCAAATTCACATTAGTCAGGGCCTTTCAGAATATCCGCAAAGGTGATGTCCTCAGCGGCGCGCAAGGCAACCCACGACGCGGCGCCAGTCCGGTTTTGTTTTTTAACTTTCTTTAATGGCGTTCCACATCCTTCAATTGCACACTTGGATTAGATTGCGCCTGCACACACCTACCGGTGCCACCAAGACCACCGATCCCAAAAGAAGCCCACACCGCACACTAGTCCACACCATATGAATTATGTTGTCTTTCATAGCACTTAATGTCCAACCATCTTAAAGCGCACAGATCTGGGCGGAACGGGCGCACTTCGGCTAGATTTCACACGCTACATTCTAATGCAGACGCGCACTGTAACCAAATGAAACGAAATCATCCTAATTTGTATTTTTCTGCAATTTCACAAACTTCCGATATACATTCGAAATTGTACTAAAAATGATTAATATCATTTATCGTATTGCGTCCCAGCAACAGTGATCCCGTGGTTCAACCAAGTAGATAGAAGATATTTTGAATTCATTAAGTACTAGGTTTTTTGGCTATTTTCTGCTTTCCAAAAGCCCAAATTAAAACCGGCCTGGACATACATCCAGGCCGGCTCCAAACACAATTTATGTTTTGCAGATCTGCTACACGACGCCGTAGGCGACCATGGCGTCAGCAACTTTAATGAAGCCCGCAACATTAGCGCCCTTCAAATAATTGACGTGTTCGCCCTCTGAGCCATATTCGACGCAATTATCATGAATGCTTTTCATAATATCTTGCAACAAAACCTGTAGTTCGTCTTCTTTCCAGGAAATCCGAGCACTGTTCTGGCTCATTTCCAGACCGGAAACCGCGACGCCGCCTGCGTTGGCCGCCTTGCTAGGGGCGAACAGAATTTTTCCATCGATAAACGCATCAATCCCACCTTGTTCGGTAGGCATATTCGCGCCTTCGGAGACGACCTTAACACCATTGGCCAACAACAATTTAGCCTCGACCTCAGTAATCTCATTCTGGGTCGCACAAGGCAATGCCACATCGCACGTGACGCCCCAGGGTCGACCTTCATGGAAGGTGGCGTTTTTATAGGTATCTGTATATTCGGAAATACGCCCCCGTTGCACCTGCTTCAAATTCTTGATGAATTCGAGCTTTTCTTCGTTGATGCCATCGGGATCGTGCACAAAGCCGCCGGAATCGGACAGGGTGAGAACTTTACCGCCCAACTGCAGGATCTTTTCGGCCGCATAGGTCGCGACATTGCCGGACCCGGACACGACGCAACTCTTGCCTTTGACACTGTCGCCAATGCGGCCCAGCATATTTTCAGCAAAATAGACAGCGCCATACCCCGTCGCTTCAGTGCGAATGAGACTACCACCGAATTCCAGGCCTTTCCCCGTCAAAACACCGACAAATTCGTTGTTCAATCGCTTATATTGGCCAAACATATAACCAATTTCACGTGCGCCAACGCCAATATCACCTGCCGGAACGTCTGTGTTCTCCCCGATATGGCGGCTTAATTCTGTCATAAAGGATTGGCAAAACCGCATGACTTCGTTGTCAGATTTGCCTTTCGGATTGAAGTCCGCGCCACCTTTACCGCCGCCCATGGGAAGACCGGTCAGGCTATTCTTGAACGTTTGCTCAAACCCAAGAAACTTTAGGATGCTCAACGTCACCGACGGGTGGAAACGTATGCCGCCTTTGTACGGGCCAATCGAGTTGTTGAATTGCACCCGATACCCCCGATTAACGCGGATATTGCCTCCATCATCTTCCCAACAAACACGAAAGATAATCACACGGTCAGGCTCCGCCATGCGCTCCAGGATTTGCATTTCCTGATATACTGGTTTGTCTTGAATGTAAGGGATTACGTTCGCCGCGACTTCCTTCACCGCCTGGTGAAATTCGGGCTCCCCTGGATTTCGACGGGTCACCCCCTCCATAAAACGTCCTAAATCATCGGTGCGTACCGTCATACTGTATCTCCTTCCAATAACCTGCTCTGTTAATTATTATTTATAACTGGCGTCACAATTTTGACACGTTGACTTCAAATTGCAGGCGCCGTTTCGAACGCGACGCCTTCCCCCATGTACCCTTACAGCAATAAAAATAACGATACCTTTACGCGTCTAGTACAATGGGGCCTTTTGGAATCGCCACACACGCAAGACAGCTTCCAGCTTCTGGCTTTTCGCCCGGCTCGGAAAGATAGTCAACCTCGCCAGACTTGATCGCCGTAATACATGTCCCACAATTCCCTGCGCGGCAGCCAAAGTCGATATCGATATCGTTTTCTTCGGCGAAATCCAAGATCGAGCCTATATCGGCATTCCATGGAACTTTCCGACCGGATTTTGTAAATTCGACGTCGAACCCTGCGGCTGCGACCTCTGTAGTGCCTGAACCCACCGCTGCGTCAGCTTCTTTTTTCTTTTTAACGGTCGCTGGGCCAAAGGCTTCATAGTTAATGTGCTCTTCTGGAACGCCCCATTCTCGCAAACCCTCAAACAACGAATTCATCATTGGGGGGGGACCACAAAAATAATATTCGAAATTGTTTGACGGCAATACTTTCTTAAAGAGTTCGACGCTAACCCGTTCCGCGTATTGATAATCTTTGCCCCTCACATCATCGTCAGATGGATTGGAGTAGCAAATATGCATGTGGACATTTTCGTGTTCCGCCGCCAAATTTTCCAGATGTTCCTTCATCACGTGTTCGTCAGCGTTGCGCACGCCGTAAAAGAAATGGGTTTCTCTTCTCGATCCACTTTCGACAATCAAATTCAGCATGCTCATCACCGGTGTAAGACCAATGCCACCTCCGATTAGCACCACCGGTGTGTGTTTCGACGTGTCGAGGAAAAAATGTCCGCCCGGCGCCCGTACATCTAATATGGTGCCTTCACTAATTTCGTTGTGGAAAAAATTCGAAGACAATCCAGGCGGTACGTCAGGTTTGTCACGCGGCGGCGGTACCGCCTTAATTGAGACGCGGTAATATTCATGCTTAGGGCTGTCCGATAATGAATAACACCGCATAATCGGCTTGCGTTCACCCGGAATGCCTAACCGGAATGTCAGGTATTGTCCCGGCTCAAATGGAGGTAAATTTCGATTGTCGTGGGGTCGCAAGTAAAAAGAACAAATTCCACCACCTTCCGGTTCTTTCCGGGCAACTTCAAATTTTCGAAATCCGCTCCAGGAAAACTCATTTTTTTCACGTTCGTAACCTGACTTTGCCGTGATTTCTGCAACCCGCGTTTGAAAAAATCGCTGTTCAGCTTGCGCCACTTCCGCGATAAGTCGCGATGATCGCAGTGTTGTAAAAAACAAAAAGCTCACATAAATAATTAGCGCGGCCAGCACACCAAGCGCCACAAGTTCAATCAACAAATTCATCCTGCGCCTCTCCACCTGACACCCAATTTAGGGATATGTTTCAACTGCATTGCCATACGCCGCTATAATTTACGGCGTATTTTTGCGCGGAGGCCAGCAATATCCTCCACCTTATCCAACCACTCATACATAGCATCTGCATGCACAATCCATTCCGGAGATATAGGGCATTAATAACAGATGCCAGGGTCAGATTAATCACTTGCTGCCGCCCAGCTAACTTCATTCTCATCCCCCCGACACTTGGGCCATCGCCGCGTCAACTACGATTTTCTGATCTAGCGCGAACAAGTATTTCTACCCGATGACACCACCGGCGGCATCATGGCCCAAATCGTCCAATTTAGGGACGCTTGTTAATGCATCATTTTTCTTGAATGTTCGACACTACTTTTTTCCGAATGCTATGATCATTGTGATACTCGTGACACAGCGTGCATTCCTGTTTGACCTTATCTTTGGCGTGACAGGTCGCACACGTTTTATTCTCTATTGATTTAAAATTACTGGCGAAATTCAGCGGATCTATATGCTTGAACCCGGCATCGTACTCCGCGTCCGGGTTAAGCGTGTGGCATGTTTCACAAGACGCGCCCAGGCCCAATAAATTCAAATGTGGCTTATGTTGGTACCGCACGTGCCGTTGATCGGATTGTGCGCCAAATTGCCATTCCACCTTGACCGCCTTGTCAGCACCACCCTCACGACTAACCGAGTGACATTTCGCACAAGCACCGGCACCTTCGCTTTTTGACAAAAGCAGGTTCCGCACATCATCGGGCGTACCGGCAACCACCGCCAGATCAAGCCAACCACGTACAACAGGATCGCCATGTCGCAGCGGCCTATAATTAATAGATAATTCATCCGCGAACCAACCACCAAGACTTGATTCCGATGGCGCTTCGTATTCCTGATTACCCGCCCAAGCACACGCAACGCTACGAGCCAGTTCCGGCGACATCCCGGCCAATAGCTGTTTCGCCGACTTTGTACGCTCCGACAATAATTCCAAGACAGCTTCATCTCCCGACTCGATCATCGCGTTTACCAAATCACGCATGGGACCAGTATAGCTCTCTGGGTCTTCACCATCTTCGACGCCAAGAAGTAGTACGGCCAATGGCGGCAACGTTTCCGTTGAGACCGACTCATATTCCTCGACTGCCGTTGGTGGATCGCCGAGTCCTAATTTAGCCTTCATTTCATTAACTCTGGCCGTGAGATCTTTTGAACCGTCACCATC
The DNA here is from genome assembly GCA_028822585.1 of Alphaproteobacteria bacterium. GTDB lineage: Bacteria > Pseudomonadota > Alphaproteobacteria > UBA8366 > JABJJH01. The sequence continues at coordinate 23,310 of JAPKDL010000029.1, forward strand.
CTGAAGGTCTGCAAGGTTTTTGGCGAGATCAGACGACAATTCGCCGACCTCTTCCTGCGCGGCCTTAGTAAGACCGCACGCAGCCAAAATTTCCGCAGGGTCAAATGGGTTCGCTTCGAATTCCGGAAACGTCAAAAGTTGCAAGTCACGCTTGGCAATTTGGCTTTCATGGCAAGCCGCACATGTTTTTTCAAATGCCCGCACCGGCACGTTTCGGTCCGCAAGCGCGGTATCGTGACACGCGACGCAACGTTGTTTCGGCGCCTTGTCTACATACCGTTTGTTTTGGAAATGTTTGTCTAAATGGCTCGTGTGATTAAATAAAATCGCGGTTCGGCGCCTGGAAGGGAAATCCTTCGAGAATTTCGGATGACCATCTGAAAAACTTGTGAATTTCTTTTCATGGCAAGCGTGACATTGTTGATCCGACATGGCCACGACGGAAGCGCCCGCTCCCTTGTGTTCCGTATGACACATGGCGCATTCGGTCTTCGCCACCGCCCCATCGATCTTGAATGTTTTATTATGCGGTGATTCTGCCGGGCCGTCAAAAGTGTGACATGAGGAGCATTTTTTCGACAAGTTCCCCGGTGTCCAGGCCGCCTGAATCCATTGCGTCGCCGTTTTATCATGCGCCTCATGACAGGCGGCGCATCCGACGTCTTTCGTAAAGTTAGCATGCGCCGCGGACAAATCTCCAGGGTTTGCCGTATTGAAAGCGCTGACGCCGTTGACGCCGTCTTCGCCAAACCCGAACGCCGCGATAATTGCGATCACAAAAGCGCCCATCAGTAGGCTTAGGCGCCCCCGATAACCGCGCAATGACCGCATTGGCCGACATGGCGGCGCCTGTATCGAACAGGCACCCTCGGAGCTAGGGCCGCCTTTACAGGGACCGCCCGCGCTCGCCGAACGTCGACATTCCCAACGATCGCCATTTTTAAAAGGTCGGCATTCGCTGACCCCGCCACAAACGCCATCGGCGCCAGGGCCCCGGCTACATGGTTTTCCCCAAATCCGTAATCGCCCGCATCGAAACGGAAAATTAGGTCGCTCATAGGGGCTTTTGTCCTGCCGAAAAGGCTCCTGATCATTGATCATATTACATACACATTTACTAGAATAAGATGCCAGATGGCCAAAGCAATCACCGCAACTGCAAGCGGTATATGCAAAAACAGCCATTTCTTCATGACGCCCTGACACACAAAGTGCCGGTCAACGAGCGACTTCAGTTCCGCAAGAGCAATAATCTGATCGAAATATTCTTTTTCGACATCGTTGATATATCGCCGCGCTGCGCCGCCGGGGCCCCGCAACCAATATCCTCCCGCATCACCACCAACGAAATGGCTGAGACGGAAGCGGGGTTTTTGAAAATACCAGTTCAGCGTGCCCATGTAATGTTGCGCAACAGTGTCACTCCCGGATTTTTCAGTGCATTCCAACACCAGTGCTTCAACCCGTTCGCGAATTTCGGCCAACTCCGCCGGGATGCGCTCGTAAATAATCTCAACCCCAGTTTGGGTTAACCGCCTGGGCAGAGATCGTTGAAGGGCATATCCAACAACTCCACTCAAACTCACCATATAGAACGAACCGGCCAGCATTTGTTCATATAAACCCTGCGGCCAGAAAACACCGACATGCAAGCCAAACAGCGCAAGTGCAAAAACCCCTAAAACCACATGGAACGCTAACCAAGTGCTAGCCCGTCCAATCGGGATCATCGAAAGTTTCTTGCGGAAATTGAAGAAGCCCAATAACAACATCGAGGCCATCAACGTGTAGCCGGTCAGGATCGCCGGTTCGCCCAGCCGCAACATTATGACCTTGGATTGCCAGAATAGTGCGCCAAAGACGACGATAGAGATCAATCCAAAAAAGATCTTTGGCAATTTAGATCGTCGAGACATTACATCGAACCTGTCGAATTAAATTCTTGAAAATCCACGCGCTTCAAGGCGTCATGTGCACACGCGCGCACGCAGGCCGGACCGCCGGGCTGACCTTCGCAATAGTCGCACTTTGTCGCCTTAAAAATCGGTTTACCTGTCGTAGGCTCCGTGATCGTGCGGCCATCCGAATCGGAAATCGCCACCATTGATATGTTACTGTAAGGACAAGAATTTGCGCATGTTCCGCAGCCGATACAGGTAACGTCATTAATGATGACGCTCCCAGACTGCACCGAACGGTGGATTGCGCCTGTCGGGCAACCAATCATACAGACCGGGTCCGCACAATGCATGCAAGCATTGGCGACCATAAGGTTTTCGGAACTTTTGCCGTGACGCCGGAATCGGGGATTACCGTTATGCGTCGATGCGCAGGCGCGCACACAATCATCGCAACGCACACAGTGTTCCAGGTCTATGACCATGGCGCGCGTCGCATTCACAAACCGTTCATCGACCGCCCATTCCATTAACGCATCGTCCGCCACCGGGGTCGACGCCAAATCCATTATCGTGGTTGCCGGCGCTTCCATAAACGGAAACACATGTTCTTCCAACACCGGCGCGGGAACCCGCAAGACATCAACATAGCCCAAGGCCGAAATAGACGTTTTCATCGCCATATCTTCAATCTCGGGATTTTTCCACGCCGCGTATAATTCACCCAATCCGAAATGATCCCCGGCGCCAAGATAAGTGATCGTCCGTTCGCCCGTGCCGTGCTTCACACTCACCCGCGCAAACCCGGCACGGATCATCAGGAGTCCATCGGGATATTCACCTTGCCGGGCGAGCACTGGCTCTTGGCCTGAGCCACCACGCAGCCGTTGAAACGACACATTCCAATCAAACGACCCATAGGTTTCAAATAGCACTTTGTTGCTGACCGCATCCAACTTCTCATCGTCCAACCCACCGAACATTTTGCTTTCCTGGAGATGGTTCTTCAGCGCGCTTTCCCGATAGAGTTGATCTATCTTCCGACGCCAGCCTTCATCATACTTGCGAATCTCACGCAACCCCTGCCAGCGAATTTCCAACAACACGGCATCGTCTTCTGAAAAAATTGTCGCGGTCCGCGGCACGCGGCCAAGCGCCGCAAGCTCTCCAAACAATGCGCCTTCCTGCAACACCGCCGTGCGATGCTCATCCAACACGGCGGGAACGTCCTGCAGAAACACGCGCGCGTCCGGACTATCCGCGCTTCCCCGCAATCCTTGTTGTTTATATCCAGAGATATTTCGGACTTCGGGGATAGTCTCATTAGTCCAAAGCTGGGTGAGCGCTTCAAAGAAACCTTTCTTTCGCGTTTGGTGCCGACCCAACATATCGTTCGGCAACTTTGGGGCCAACACAACCCGCAAATTGCCATCCAACACCAGAAAGGCGGAGTTCCCGTAATCACCCTCACGAACGACCAGGTCGCCCTGTCTGTATTTAACAATTCGTGCATCGTTTCGCAGAACGCCTTCGAGCGACGTATGCGCGGGAAACCGGTCGGCTTCGATCGCAGCAATATCAGAACGCTTCAAAAGCATTTCGATATCATCGTCACTCACGTCCAGTCCGAATGGCGTCGCCCACCGTTGTGGTCGCTCCATCGTGGCTACACCACCGACATCAACCAAGTTTCACCTCCTCAACGTCAAACCAAAGGCCCCAGCCGGGCCCGAAAACCCGGCGGAAACCTTTTAGTCTTTTCGGTTACTTATATTTTTTGGGCAACATAGGGCCGACAGCGCCGCTTAAATCCATACCCACAATTGCGTCCGCTAACGCCCGTCCATTTGCCGCCGAAGGGTCAGACAACAAGGCACCCGCCGCCGCCACCTGTCCCTTTACCGCTTCCAACGCCGCCGTAGCCTTAGCAATTCGTTTTTTCTGTGCCGCCTTATATTTTTCATGGCCCGAATTTTTGACCGCCGCAGAGGCGCTTACCAGAGCCGCCGCATGTCCCACCACATACAGACGTGATAATCCCGCAGCGTCCAATTCTTTGTTTACGGTTACGGTTGGAGGATAGAAGCGGTGCCGCACGCTACCTTGGCTGTACTCCACCATTTCAAAATTCAGATTGAGCGGATGGCCATTATCTAACATCTTTTCCGCTATTTTTCCATCAAGGCCTGGTGCCGCCAACCCATGGCAAGACATACAATTCGCAGCAACATCATACAGCTTTGAAGGCCGCACCATACCCGCAGCTTCCGATTTTTTCAGGCGCTCTAATTTGTGCGCCGCAGGTTCCGCCGCGCGTTTGACACCCTTTCCGTAGTCATTATGGACAGCAATCCAATCTGATGAGGGACCATGACAGCTTTCACAAGCTGGGCCCGCTACAATTTTGCGCTTGCCGCCCGCCTTTTTCGCCGCGTCTGTATAATGGCACATCGCACAAGTCTCAGATTTCTTCATGCGCTTGTCGCCGATCGCCCTGACGATTTTTTTCGCACGTTTGTCTTTGTGAACTTTCTTCAAGGACGAGAAATGCTTCGTGCCTTCCCATACTTTCGCTTCATCGAGATGGCATTCCTGACATTTTTTTGGCCCAACCGTAAACCCGCTTGCTGCCGCGCCATTCATCGCACCCGCCCAAACAAACAAAAGCGCGGTCACCCAAAATAGCCCCGCCATTTTAATCAAACTGCTGTCACGCATGATATTCCCCCCCCGGAAAGCCCCTGTTCATAACACTCCGGTCATTTCGGCGGTTTAAAACGCCAGTCCGGATTTTTACTTGATTCGAATATCGGTAAGTTAACGCTGCCCACCATCAGTCTCAAGTGCGGAATCGAAATTCATCCGACCCATCTCCTGCTGTGTTGGATATACAACAATATCCAGAACCTGCGGTGCACATCGCTGTGACCTGCGTCACAGCGATGTTCTAATTTACCGAAAACCTTGCACGAATTCCCCAGTTTACTTCACATTTTCCAAATTAGAGAATACCCGTGTTAAATCTACATCAAATGCTGAATTGCAAATTCCCAAGACGCTCCGTGAGTTTCATGTTTTCAGCATAATCAATCGGAACCGCCAGCAGCGCAGGACCTTCTTGCGCCAAGGCCTCGTCCAACGCCGAGGGCAATTGCCCTGCATCCGTCAACAATTTTCCCCACATGCCGAACGACTTGGCCAACATTTCAAAATCTGGATTGCCAAACGCCAATTCCGAATGACGACCGTCAAAATGGTTTTGTTGTTTCCATTTGATCAAACCGTATTCACCGTCAACCCACACCATGATCACTACGGGAAGTTTCCGACGCACCATGGTTTCCAAATCTTGCACGTTCATCAGGAATCCGGCGTCGCCGCAAATCGCAAGAACCTTGCGGTCTGGCTCCGCGATCTTCGCACCCATCCCACCCGGAAGGGCAAAGCCCATGGAGCAGAACCCATTAGAGATCAGACAGGTATTGGCCGTATCGCATTGGTAATACCTTGAAATCCACATCTTATGCGCGCCAACGTCGCTCAACAGAATATCGTCCGGGCCCAGCGCTTCGCGCACATCCCACAAAACTTTCTGCGGTTTCATCGGGAAGCTCTGATCGTCCTTTTCCATCGCGAAGTCATCAAGGATCGCCTGGCGCAATTTTTGCCGGTCATTGATGTCAAATAACGGCAAGTTGCCCGCCGCATCGTGCCGCACGTTCAATTCCTCGTTGATTTGCCACAACGCGTCCGCAACGTCAGATACAACGTCGACGTCCACAGGATAGTCGCTGTCAATTTCCGCCGGCCAAAAATCGATATGGATAATTTTTTTGCCGCTATTTGCATTCCAGAAGGACGGCGCAAATTCCACCAAATCGTACCCCACTGAAATAATCAAATCAGCTTCGTCAGTGGCGAGGTTGATGTAGTCGCGGCCCTGAAGCCCCATTGTAAACAGGCAGTGCGGATCCGTACGCGGAACGGCGCCTTTACCCATGAAGGTATTAACCACACCGATCCCCGCCTTATGGGCCAATCGTTTCAATTGTTGGGCCGCACGTTTACGAACGGCACCATTCCCCGCGATAATTAACGGGTTTTTGGCCGCGCTTATCAAATCTACAGCTTGCGCAATGGCTTTATGATCTGCCGCCGGACGCCGAGTTTTCGTAATATTCATCGGCAGCAATTCGACATCGTTCTTCGCGATATCTTCAGGGAGTTCTACCACCGTCGCGCCAGGTTTTTCCGCTTCGGCCAATTTGAAGGCTTTCCGGATGACTTCTGGGATATTCCGTTCATCGTAAATCGAATGGGCCCATTTCGTAATCGGCTTGAACATGGCGATTGAATCCATGTTCTGGTGGCTCTCCTTATGCAACCGCGTTGTGGAAGCCTGCCCAATGAGACAAACGCAAGGCGCACGATCCATATTCGCGTCGGCCACACCGGTCACCAAATTGGTAGCTCCTGGCCCAAGCGTGCCTAAACATACGCCGGCTTTTCCAGTCAAACGTCCATAGACATCCGCCGCGAAAGCTGCAGCTTGTTCATGTCTACATAAAACAAAGTCAATTTTACTGTCCATTAATGACAACATGAAGTCGGCGTTTTCCTCGCCCGGCACGCCAAAAATATGCGTGACGCCTTCAGCTTCAAGGCAACGCACAAACAAATCGGAAGCTTTCATTTTTTTCTCTCCCCAGTTCCATTCTGATAGTTCAATTTAAACAACTCGCTCTGATGATAAATATCAACCTCCCTGACCCGCGGCCAATGGAAGCCTTGCCTCCCGGGTGCAATCGAATGATAATTCTCCTGTTTTCCGCACGACTTTCAAGAA
>JAPKDL010000126.1 GCA_028822585.1 Alphaproteobacteria bacterium
TAGACGCGACCTATGGCGGAGGACCTGATGCGGCAAAGGCCGCTGCGACCCCAGGTGAAACTCCCACCGCTGTGGCCTCAGGTGAAACTCCCACCGCTGTGGCCTCAGGTGAAGCTGGTGAAGGCGAAGAAGAGACATTAGAAGATGATGACGACGACGACGAAGAAGATGAAGAAGCGTCGTTGTCGCTGGCGGCGATGGAATTGCTGCTGAAGGATGAAATCCTTGAGAAGTTTGAACTCATTTCATCGACCTATATGAAATTGCATAAGGCCCAGGAACGCCGGATCGTCGCGCAGCAAAAAGGTGAGGAAGTTTCCAAATCCACCGAGCGGACCTACGAAAAGCACCGCCAGGATTTGCTGATGCACATGGAATCGGTACGCCTCAACAACGCACGTATCGAACAACTGGTGCATCAATTATACGCGTTCAGCAAAAAATTGACCGGCATCGAAGGCCGTTTGTTGCGGTTGGCCACCAGTTGCAAGGTTAACCGGGAAGATTTCCTGAAACGCTATTTCGGCCATGAACTTGATCCACATTGGTTGAATGCGGTCGCGCGCGTCAAAGCCAAGGGCTGGAAGGAATTCGCCAAAAAACACAAAGACGAGATTAAGGAACTGCGCGCGAGCGTTGTTGATATCGCAGCGTCGGCCAGTATGCCGTTGCCGGAATTTCGCCGTATCGTTCAAACCGTTCAACAAGGTGAACGCGAAGCCAGCCGCGCCAAGAAGGAAATGGTTGAAGCCAATCTGCGGCTAGTCATTTCCATCGCCAAGAAATACACCAATCGCGGTCTGCAATTTCTGGATTTGATCCAAGAAGGCAATATTGGCCTTATGAAGGCGGTTGATAAGTTTGAATACCGACGTGGTTATAAATTTTCGACCTACGCCACCTGGTGGATTCGCCAGGCCATCACCCGTTCTATCGCAGATCAGGCGCGCACCATCCGTATTCCGGTGCACATGATTGAAACAATCAACAAGCTGGTCCGGACCTCACGCCAAATGCTGCATGAAATTGGGCGCGAACCAGTTCCCGAAGAATTGGCGATTAAACTCGGCATGCCGCTTGAAAAGGTGCGCAAGGTCCTCAAGATCGCCAAGGAACCAATCAGTTTGGAAACGCCTATCGGTGATGAAGAAGACAGTCATCTGGGTGATTTCATTGAAGATAAGAACGCTATTCTCCCTTCTGACGCGGCAATCCACGCCAATCTGCGCGAGGCCACGACGCGGGTTCTGGCCAGCTTGACGGCGCGGGAAGAGCGGGTGCTGCGCATGCGTTTCGGCATTGGCATGAACACGGACCATACGCTGGAAGAAGTCGGCCAACAATTCTCGGTCACACGGGAACGAATACGTCAGATCGAAGCGAAGGCGTTGCGCAAGCTGAAGCACCCCAGCCGAAGCCGCAAACTCCGCAGCTTCCTGGATCACTAACGCTGTCTGGCGTTCTTCACCGTCATTCAAACGGTGAATGATCAGGGCCCGTAGTTCAGTTGGTTAGAACGAACCGCTCATAACGGTTATGTCGCAGGTTCGAGTCCTGCCGGGCCCACCACTCCGTACTGTTTCCAACCCGGAGACATAGTTGACGATCGTACTAAGACGGGGATCTCAAAAAAATAAGGGCGGCCATCGCGCCGACCAGATTATAAATCACATGAAATTCAGGGCTGGGCTTATTTTTTCAACGTTTTGCGCAACGCTTTGGCCAGTTTGACGTTCTAGTCCGCCGTGTCTGCTGACTTTATAATTTCATCCATATATCGTCGTGCATCATCGTTCCGACCCTGTTGAGATAAGAGCGTACGTGTCGCGTAAAATTTTAAGTCCGCGTGCTATGTCAATTCCATCGTGCGCCAGAATCAAGCCGAGCGTGTCCAGAATTCTGGGGTTTTTAGGCGCCAACAGATAGACTTCTTCCGCCAATTCCAGAGCACGGTTTTTATCTTTTTGATGATAGAGCCATGCAAGGTTGTTGAGGATGTCCCGGTCGGCGACCTTTTGGCGGTGCATGTCTTCGAATTCAGCAATCGCGGCACCAGCATTATTTAAGAGGCTGTCCCAGATAACTAGTTCAAATACAATTCAACCCATTACCTCAATTGAGATAATTGATCCAAACTCCCAAATGGGTGAGATTTACCGTTATTTTTCATAACATTGCCTGTTCAACGTGAATTTATCACGACATATGAATGATTCCGACACATTTACATATTAACTCATGGGAACAGACGGCGAGGTGTCCTGTGGGAAATCTTCCGGCAAATCGGCCTCGGCAGCGCCCATCGCCAACATATCCGCGACCACGCCGTCTTCCATGCCGATCATCAGCGCGTCGTTGAAGCGATTGAAAAAGCCGCACAGCGCCGTGCGTAAGGTTAATTCGACGATTTGTTCTTCGGTGAAGTGGGTCTTCAGGTCGTCGAACATCTTGTCGCGGATCATGTTTGGTTGCTCGGTGACCGCCACCGCGTAATCGCGGACCAGACGGTCGACATCGTCCAAACCGGGACAATCGGGTTCGAGAATGTTTGCCACCGTTTCCGGCGGCAATCCTTGTTCGATCAGGCGCGGCGCGTGATGGGCTACGCAATAGCGACATTCGTTAAGCTTTGACACCACGACCAAAGCGATTTCCAAAACCCGCGTCGGCAACACCTGCTCGTCCTTGAAGTCAAGCAACATTCCCATAATGTGTTTCACGGCGGTAGGACGATGCCCAAACACCCGGACCTGGTTCAGGAACGGGCCGTATTGGGTCGCGAATTGTTTGTAAATGGGTTGAACGTCTTCGGGGACTTCGTCGATTTCAATGTCTCTTACGCGCGCCATGCCGCACCTCACCTGTTTATTCGTTGAGACGGTTTATCGTCGCCGTCGTACTGAACCCATCCACGAGCTTGGCGAGGATGACCTCACCTCCCCAGGAATGGACTTCCGCCGCGCCGACAACGGTGTCGACGGTGTAGTCCGCACCTTTAATCAGTATGTCCGGTCGCAGATGTTTAATCATTTCCAAAGGCGTATCTTCGTTAAAAACGACGACCAGGTCCACGGTGGACAGCGCAGCGAGCACGGCAGCGCGACTTGATTCAGTCTGCACCGGGCGATTGGGACCCTTCAGACGCGCAACGGACGCGTCGCTGTTCAAGCCAAGGACCAATCGGTCACACGCAGCGCGGGATTGTTTGATCAAGGCGATGTGACCGGGGTGGAGCAAGTCGAAACAGCCATTGGTGAAGCCGACACGCAGACCCTGGTCGCGCCAGGCAGTGACCCGGCTGGCAGCCATGAAAGGGGTGGTGACTTTTTCTTCCCCGCTTAAAAACGCTTCTTCGTGCAAGGCCGCCAGAATTTCCGAGGCGTGCGCCACTGCCGTGCCCGCCTTACCGACGACAATCCCCGCCGCCGTGTTGGCCAATCTCGCGGCCAGTTCCAGGGAGGCACCCGCCGCTAATCCTGCCGCCATGGCCGCGGCCACTGTATCGCCGGCGCCGGAAACATCGAAAACCTCCTTGGCGCGCGCCGCTAGATGGCGGGTATCATCTGCATCAATCAAGGTCATGCCCTGTTCGCTGCGAGTCGCCAACACCGCAGTAACGCCGCATTGTTCGATAATCCGTCGTCCCGCTGCCACCACGGATGCATCGTCATCGGTAGAACCGCCGCTCGCCTGCGCCAATTCTCGCCGGTTTGGCGTCAACAGCGTTGCGCCTTTATAACGGCTGTAATCCAACCCTTTTGGATCCACGATAACCGGTCGTCCAAGACGTTGGGCTTCCGCCAATAACGGCGTCAGAACCGCGTCTTCCAGCACGCCTTTGCCGTAATCGGACAGGATTAAGACAGCACAGGATTGAAGAGATTTTATCGACTGGTCCAGCAACGCTTGTACGGCATCTACGTCCAAGGGTTCGGACGATTCCCTGTCAGCGCGGAGTAACTGCTGCCCGGACGCCGAAAACCTGGTCTTGATCGTGGTTCCACGCCCCGGTGTTTCGATCAAACAGGTCGACTTTAAAGCTTCTGCGTCCAACAGGGACCGAAGCTCCCATCCCGCCGCATCGTCCCCGATCACAGCCACCAGCTCGGTCTCAACGCCTATCGCGACGAGATTGCGCACGACGTTGCCGGCGCCGCCCACCATGACGGTTTCATCGCGTACCGCCAGTATGGGAATAGGTGCTTCGGGCGAAATACGCGATACGTCGCCATGAATGAAACGATCTAGCATCAGATCGCCCACACATAAAATTCGCGCGCCTTCATTGTTGGCGAGCCGTTTGATTAATTCCGATAGCTCATTCATGTGCATTATCGCCGTGGTCCCACCATCTGGTTCTAGATGTGTTGAATATGTAGGCTACCGCATGAAATTTTGAAACAACGTTGTTTGAATAGCGGGGAGGTCTTTAATGATTGAAACCACATTGGATATTAGCACCAAGGATGGCGCAATGGGGACGTTCATCTGTCACCCGGAACGCGATGGGCCCTTTCCCGCTGTACTCATCCTCATGGACGCTCCCGGTATTCGCGGGGAGCTCAGGGATATGGCACGCCGTCTGGCCAGTGTGGGGTACTACGTCTTATTGCCGCATTTGTATTACCGCGCTGGGCTGGACGCTATTTATGGCCCCGATGTCCTGGAAGACGGCCCGGAGCGTAACCGTATGCGCGCCGTACGCACGAAAATGGCGATTCCCCCGGTCATGGAGGACATCGGCGCTATGTTGAACTTTATCGACGCTCAAGAATATGCGGCACCGGGTCTGGTTGGCGCTCATGGCTATTGCATGAGCGGCCCGTACGCGCTTGCCGCCGCCGCGCGCTACCCGGATCGCATCTCTGCCGCCGCGTCTTTTTACGGCACCTGGTTGGTCAGCGACGCGGAAGAAAGCCCACATCTTTCGCTGGGGAAAGCGAAGGGTGAATTGTATATCTCCTGTGCGGAACATGATGATCTAGCGCCGTTGCTCATGGTAGAAGAATTGAAGGGCCTGTTTGACAAATCGGGCAACCCAGGCGAGTTGGAGGTGTATCCCAAGGTCCATCACGGGTTCGCCTTTCCGCAACGCTGGTGCTACGATCAACCGGCGGCGGAACGCCATTGGGAACGGCTTTTCGCACTCTATGAACGGCGGCTCAAAGCGGGTTGACTGCAGTTGGGCGGGTGGTGCCGCGCGGGTGTCTGCGTTGTGCGAACCCATTCGTCGGGCGGCGAAGGGAGGCGGAGACGACCCAACTGCTAAAAGTCTTTAATCACTTTTTAGATATCGGGCGCATCGACATCTTCTATAAACATACGCGTGTAATTGTTAGGCAACCGAAGAGCGTTAGATAACTCCTGCCTAAAAGTTTCTCTGTCGGGACCTGTAACAATGTGAATTAGGTCAGGTTTAGGATCAGGGTTTTGCGCCACCCGCCAGGGTGAAATGTTCCGCGGGTTTCCTTTGAGGAGCTTGAAACGGAAACGGAACATCTCACTCAAATAATCCCGACACCCCACGGTATAGGCATGACGGCAATCATCGACGCCTAAATATTTCAGGTGGAGGAACATCGTCGGCGCCATCAACACGGAACGGCCGGCATCAAAGCCGACGCCGAGAAACGTACCAGCGCTGCGCAATGCGTAAAGTAGATTGCGGTTATGATGCGGCGGGCAGTCATCAGGCGCCGCATCAACGCTTCCACCAACGTTTACAACAAGTGAATTGAGAAAATTAATATGACGGAGGTAGGCTGGCGCTGCGTCTCCAGTCGTTATGGCCTCGAGCTTTGCGGATAGAACCGCGGTATTGCTCGTCGCCGCTATCAATGTCTGCAGCCGCAGCCAGAGGCGTAATCGACGGTGGTCAAAACTATCTAAACAAAATCACGCAATGCCCGACAGGGCATAGCTTGGACAGAATTCAAGCGGACCTACATCGTGGCAAAGCGGCGCCTGGTCTTCGGAAAAGGCGAAGAAAATATCATCGCCGGATCCAATTTCTTGAAGATCCTTAATGCTCATAATTTCAAGGAATTCGACTACGCACTGGGCGTGCACCTTCGTAAAGGCGCAGATGCAATTAAGAACCACCACTGGCGAACTGGATTGCCGCGCCAACTGTTTGAACCGCCTGCCCCCAAACCCCATGAGGCCTCGTAGGATCAGCTATCAATTAACGGACAAGCAGATCGATTTATGCAGGCGTTAGAAAACGTCGTCATCGATACGGACGAAGAAACCTTTGGGGCGACTCTGGGCGATCTGGTGGCGCTTGACCGGGCCCAATACGGTGTCTGATTGGATGGTTTCTACGCGGCTGTCCGAACTGTTCAGATGGTCATGGATATTGGTCTTCGGCAGATTATTGCAGACGATGACGCGTCCGCAGACCTGCTCTTGCAACACCGAATCAACAATACGCTGTATGTTTTTTTGGGCGCGCGAAGCTCAGCAATATAAAGGTGACGTCTGGCGTGCTACGGGTATTTAGTGGAAACGCCACTTGTTCGATGCCCGTGCTGGATCAGCCGTCCGGTTTGCGCGCCATCATGACCCGGGTCATACCAGGGATGAGATCGTTGGTTTCGACATCGCCAAATCCCACGCCGGTCAACACCCCTGAAAGCCAACCGGGGGTGACCGATTTCGCATCCGGCGTGAACGTCATGTGTTGCAATTGCCACAAGGCGGCCAAGGGTGGGCCAGTTCGGTCGTCGTCGACGATGAAGTCATGCACAATATAGCAACCGCCCGGTTTCAAGGCCGCGAATGCACGTCGCGCGAGGTCGGGAATGGCGTCGCCGGGCACGCCGCTGAACAGGTATGACATTAAAACAAAGTCGCGGTCCTGCGGCCAGTCGCCCTGCAAAGCGTCCTCAGCGGCGAAGATGACCCGGTCGGACAGTCCTGCGTCCGCAACATATTTTTCGCCGAGCGACGCCACGTTGGGAAAGTCGACAACGGTCGCGGTCAAGTCTGGGTTGGCCTCGCAAAAGGTGATGGCGAACGCGCCGGTGCCGCCTGCGACGTCGAGCATCGTCTGGGGGCCGCTCAAATCGAGCATCCGCACCAGGCTGCGCGCGGGGCCCAGTGATCCAGAATGTTGCGAGTCGCTGTACAGTTTCGCTTCCGCTGGATCGGCCATCCATTTCGAATATGAATCGATGGCGTCGGGTGCGGTGTTGCCGGACATGACGGCTTCCAGATCAGCCATGAACGGAAACATCTGCCGGTCAACCTGGTAACGCAGATAATCGCTGAAATCGTATTTGGCACCCCTGGAAAGGAAGCTTGCCGCGCCGGGCGAATTTTCAAAACCTTCGCTCACCTTTATCAGCAACCCAAGACTGAGCAGTACGGTCACCAGAGTCGTGACGCGGTTTTCAGGCACCGATGTTTTTGCGGCGATGTCGGCGGCGGTCAACGGGCCCTTGGCGAGCAAGGTGAAGACGTTGATATGAAGGGCGGCGAATAGTGCTTTCGAAGCGATATATCCAAATGCGATATTTGAAATTTCCTCCGCTTCGCGTACCGGTTCCATGGGATTCCCCTTTATTGGAATTTGTAAATAGTTCTATGTGGCGGCGAACCTAACTGGAAACTGTCGTGCTGGCAAAGTTGGAACATCAGACTTGCAAAAATGTTCTTTCCCTTCCCGACAACACCACCGCTGTCAGGAGACCGCCATAGACCGCGCCGGTATCGACATTGATCCGAATCCCCTTGTTCTCGATTTTCTGCGACGGCGTGTCGCCGTGTACGATAACATATTCATGTTCAACATCTGACGTTACGAACGCTCCGCGGATCCACATCAGATCTTGCGGGTTCTGATCCGCGAAGGCGCCGCCCGCATGCACAAAGGCGTTACCGCCTTACACATGGGAATAACCCAGCGAATGCAAAAAAGAGATGTGGGCCGTAGTGGCGATTACACCAACTCGTTGGCGATCATTCTGGCGTCTGGTCGATAATCGTATCGGGTAATTGGCAGGTCACGTTCCATATTGACGATGGGCGCATTTATGATTTACATATAGAGGATTATCACTGATAGGCAATGAACCGGTCAAAATGGGAATGACGCCGCCGCCGATTGGCCCGTTTATCCGCGAAGAAGCGTTCGATCCCTTGAGTCCTAGTATTTCCAAAGCCACCAAACTCACTGAAATAGGTCGCGCTATATTATCCTATATCGTCAATAGCTAAAGCGCGGTTAAGTCCTGATGTCGCGTTG
>JAPKDL010000265.1 GCA_028822585.1 Alphaproteobacteria bacterium
GTGTTGGCCGCCTGCCCGAACCCCGACATTCTGGTAAACAATGCGGGCGGCCCGCCGCCGGGTGATTTTCGCGATTGGGATCGCGATGACTGGATCGCCGCCGTCGACGCCAACATGCTGACGCCGATATTTCTGATCAAGGCGACCGTGGACGGCATGATCGAACGCAAATTCGGAAGGATCGTTAATATCACCTCAGCGTCAGTCAAATCACCCATCGAAATTTTGGGCCTATCGAACGGTGCACGGGCCGGATTAACCGGATTTATCGCCGGGCTGGCGCGCAAGACGGTTCGGCATAACGTTACGATCAACGGCTTGCTGCCGGGCCCCTTCGACACGGACCGCCTGCGTACGAATTTACGTGCGGCGGCTGAAAAAGCCGGAACCAGTTTCGACGAACTCTTTGCCACACGCGCCGCTGCCAACCCGGCTGGACGGGTTGGAGACGCCTATGAATTCGGCGAAGCCTGCGCCTTCCTGTGCGGCAAACATGCGGGGTTCATGACAGGCCAGAATCTGGTCATGGATGGCGGCGCTTTCAACAGTTCGCAGTAAGGAAATTCACCACATGACATCGCTGAATATTTTGAGCATACAACGGCTCTCCGACAATGAGCGCGCCATGATCGCCGCTGTGGACGATTCGGTGAACCTGACCGTCGCAGGCGGCTGGTTCGACGGGGAAATTCGCGACACCTGGCCAGAATTCGCCGCCAACAGATATCTTCCGGCAGGGTCGAATGGCGAAGGCACGAAGGCCGAACGCGGCAAACTTCTGGCCGACGCCGACATCATCATCGGCGGTTGGCCGTTTCCCTTCGATTTGCGCACCCGTGCAACCAAGATGAAATGGTTCCACCAACAACCTGCTGGCGCCAGCAATCTTCTGAAAAGCGACTTGTGGGGCAGTGATGTCATCGTCACCACATCGCGCGGGTATGGCAATACGCTGGGCATCGGCGAATATGTGTTAGCCAGCATCTTTCATTTCGCGAAAGGGTTCCATGTCGCCCCAAACGACCGCGACAATAGCGCGTTCGACTTTCGCGCCTACAAACCGCTCGTCGTTGAGGGGAAAACCGTGTGCGTCATCGGCGCGGGCGGCATCGGTCTGGATGTCGGGCGAAGATGCGCGGCGGCGGGTATGCGCGTCGTCGGGACCCGGCGCACCATCGAAGACGGCGCGCCAATGCCAGAAGGATATTCCGAACTGAAGCGCCCGGAACATCTGTACGAGTTTTTGCCCGACGCCGACTTCGTTGCGGTGTGCTGCCAATGGACGCCGGAAACCGAACATCTGTTGAACGCCCAGGCCTTCAAGGCGATGAAGCCGGGCAGTGTGGTGATCAATGTCGCGCGCGGAGAAATCATCGACGAAGACGCCATGGTCGACGCCCTGGCGTCCGATCATCTGCGCGGGGCTGCGCTGGACGTCTATGTCGGCGAATTCGACGGCCCGCCGGACGAGCGGCTGTGGAAAGACCCCCGCGTTCTGATCACGCCGCACAATTCCGGCGCGACGGACATCGGCAATCG
>JAPKDL010000127.1 GCA_028822585.1 Alphaproteobacteria bacterium
GCGGCGGCGAAGGAATTGAGCCACCTGGACGCGTTGTGCGAAGGTCGGTTGATCGCCGGGCTGGCGGCGGGGTCGTTTGACAAGGAAATCGACGCCTTTGGCCTGCCGTTCAAATCACGCGGCGCCATGCTGGGCGAATCCCTGGAAGTCTACAAACGACTGTGGACCGAAGACAATGTGTCCCATGCGGGTAAGTTTTGGTCGTTTGAAAATGTAACCCTTCAGCCAAAACCGGTGCAAGACCCGCATCCGCCGATCTGGATCGGCACCTGGACTGCTGCGTCCCGCGCTGCCCGTCAGGTTGCGGAACATGCCGTGGGCTGGCAATCCTCCGGGCTACACACCTCTGTTAGCGAAATTCCCGCTGGATGGGCGTATATTGAAAAAGCCTGCGTGGAAATTGACCGTGATCCCGCCAGCATCGGTCGAGCGTATGTCAACGGCGTCATCCATATTGCCGAAAACGCTGACAAGGCGTGGGCGGAATTCACCCGACATTCCAACGGCAACCGCGAACGGGATTTGTGCTTTATGGGCAACGCCGATGATGTGGCTGCGCATGTCTCTGCGTTAAAAGACGCCGGGGTCGAGGAAATTTCGTTCCTGCTGGGCGTGGACGCCCACGAAACGATCAAGGCGATCGCCGCCGACGTTATGCCCAAATTCAACTAAGTTTTGTAAAATCGATCTGAAATAGTCACATTTCACCCTGGACTATCGCGACATTTCGTTGACAGCAAAATTCCAAAGGCAGATACTCCGCGCCTTTCGCTGCTTTTAGATGTGAACGCCCGGACTATTAGGGATCATTCAACGGGCGGCGAGTCGAGCTTTGGGTAAACAGAAGGAGAATCGACATGTCCGCAGTTATGTCGACATACGGCCGTTACAATTTGTCGTTTGAACGGGGCGAAGGTGCCTATTTGTTCGCGACTGATGGCCGACGATTTCTAGATTTCGCAACCGGGATCGCCGTCAATTCATTAGGCCACTGCCATCCGCATTTGGTGAAAGCCGTGCAGGAACAAGCGGCGACGCTGTGGCATACGTCCAATTTATACGACATTCCCGGTCAAATTAAGCTCGCAGACCGTTTGAGCGATGCGACCTTCGCCGACAGCGTGTTCTTCTGCAATTCTGGATTGGAAGCCGTGGAAGGTGCGATCAAACTGGCGCGGCGGTATCAATACGCCAATGGCGCGCCGGAACGCTGGCGCTTCGTGACCTGTGAAGGGTCTTTTCATGGCCGGTCGTTGACGTCCATCGCCGCGTCCAAGAATCCCAATCATTTGGAAGGGTTTGGACCGGAAGCGGACGGGTTTGATATGGTCGCCTATGGCAATTTGAATGAATTGCGTGCCGCCATCACACCGGAAACTGCCGGAATTCTGGTGGAACCCGTTCAGGGTGAAAGCGGCATCCGGCCCGCCGACCTGGGTTATCTCCGTTCGTTGCGGGAAATCGCCGACGAATTCGGTGTTCTGCTGGTGTTTGATGAAGTGCAATGCGGCGCCGGGCGTACGGGTAAATTCAGCGCCCATGAATGGGCAGGCATAACACCTGACGTGATGTCCATGGCCAAAGGTTTGGGCGGCGGTTTCCCCATTGGCGCCGTTTTGGCGACCGGGGAGGCAGCCAAAGGCATGGTGCCCGGAACCCATGGTAGCACATTTGGCGGCAACCAATTGGCGGCGGCGGCGGCCAATGCGTTCATGGATGTGGTGATGGAGGACGGTTTTTTCGACCGTGTCGACGCCATGGGCCGTCTATTGTGGGACAAAACCGTTGATGTTGTCGCAAAACATCCTGGTGTATACAAATCCGTACGCGGCGCTGGATTGATGATCGGCATTATCTGTGAGGTTCCCAATAGCGCCGTCATCACGCGCTTGCATGATGAAGGCATGTTGACGGTGCCCGCTGGGGACAATGTCGCGCGGCTGTTGCCACCGATGACGATAGAGGAAAGCCATATTGACGAAGCGGTCGCGATGCTGGACCGGGTCGGCGAGGCTTTGCGTCCGTCCGATGAATAGTTCCTTGAATATGGAAGGCGTTAGGCCGAAGCACTTTCTTGATCTCGCGCCTCTTGATGCGATGACTCTGCGGGAGATCATCTCGCTTGGGAAATCGTTTAAATCCGGCGCAGCCGACGAAATGAAACCGTTGACCGATAAATACCTTGCCATGGTGTTCCAGAAACCATCGACCCGAACACGCGTCAGTTTCGACGTAGCGATGCGTCAATTGGGCGGCGAGGTCATCAATTTGTCGAGCGCGGAAATGCAAACCGGGCGCGGTGAATCCCTGGCCGACACAGCGCGTGTGCTGTCCCGTTATGTGGACGCCATCATGATCCGAACGGCGGCGGTGGAAAATTTGCGTGAATTATCCGAAAATGCCACCGTGCCTGTTATCAATGGTTTGACCGATGAATCCCACCCCTGCCAGTTGATGGCGGACGTGATGACCTATGAAGAACATCGCGGCCCTATTGCCGATGGCGCAATCGCGTGGAGCGGCGACGGCAACAACATGGCGACGAGTTGGATTCAGGCCGCAGTTCGGTTTGGTTTCGAATTGCGGCTCGCCTGTCCGCCAGAATTGAACCCGCCATCGGAAACCATGGCCTGGGCGAAATCGGAAGGCGGGCGCATCAATTTGACGGCGGATCCGGATGAGGCCGTTGATGGCGCTGATTGTGTCGTCACTGACACCTGGGTGTCCATGAACGATGCGGAAGCGGAGACCCGGCATAATCTGTTGCGCGCCTATCAGGTCGATGACCGTATGATGGCGCAAGCGAAGCCAGACGCCATCTTCATGCATTGCCTGCCCGCGCACCGCGGTGAAGAAGTAACCGCATCGGTAATAGATGGGCCGCAATCGGTTGTCTGGGATGAAGCCGAAAACAGGCTGCATGCGCAAAAAGGCATTTTGGCCTGGTGTTTGTCATGATTGGGCGTCTGTCATAAAGAGATGTCTTTCGTGACCGATTCCACCTCCACCGCCTCGCGCTTGGACGATTTTATACAGCCGTTTAAGATTGAAGCGTCCGGGTTGCATGGCCGGTTGGTTCGGTTGGGCCCCGCATTGCACCAGCCCTTGACCAGTCAGGACTATCCCGATTCCGTGGCGACTCTTCTGGGAGAATGCCTAACGTTGTCCGCAGGGCTGGCGGCGGCGTTGAAGTTCGACGGCACTTTTAGTGTGCAAGCCAAAGGCGACGGACCCGTGCGCATGATCGTCGCCGACGCCACCAACGCCGGTGCCATTCGCGGGTATGCCCAATTCAAGGACCCAATGCCTATCCTTGGCGATGTCTTATCCGCGCCAATCCCACGCTTGCTGGGCGCGGGATATATGGCGTTCACTGTCGATCAGGGACCCGACACTGAACGTTATCAAGGCATCGTTGATATTGAAGGCGCGACCCTTGGTGACTGCGTGCATCACTATTTTCAAACCTCGGATCAATTTGCAGCCGCTGTAAAAATATCCGTCGCGCGCGACGCAGATGGATGTTGGCGCGGCGGTGCTTTGATCCTGCAACGTTCGCCGGAAGATGAAAATCCCCTGACGCAGGATGACGCCGAGGAAGCCTGGCGCCACGCCGTCATTTTGATGGGAAGCTGCACGCTGGCGGAAATGGTGGATCCTTTGCTCTCCGCCAATCAACTTTTGTTTAGGCTGTTTCACGAAGATGGCGTCCGGGTGTTCGACCGGAGCCCCATCGCGTTTGCGTGCAAATGCACGCCGGAGCGCATGGCCGCCGCCGTAGCCATGTTGACGCTGGAAGAATTGCGCGAAATGACCATTGATGGCGCGGTCACGGTGACATGCCAGTTTTGCAACGCAGGGCATGTATTTGATGGAGCCGCTCTTCGCGATCTTCGGTCGTCTGATGCTGTTCCTTGACCAATAAGACGAATACGTCTTGATCACGCCATAATTGGGACCGATATTAAAACCATGCGACGTATCATCCAAATCACTTCGTTGACGTTCATTGCGCTGTTCTTTGTCGGGTGCGCCGCGACAACGGATCAGCGTAAATATTCCGACATCACGTTCATGCACAAAGCGCCAATTAAACTTGATGTTGCGCGCATCCTCTATGAACCGCGGTACAAGGCGTCCCTCGCTCCGCCACAGGTCGGGCACGATTTCCCAACGCCGCCCGTCACCGCGATGGAAAATTGGATTCGCGATCGGCTGCGCGCGACCGGGCGTTCCGGCGAGGCCCGGGTCACCCTCCGAGACGCCTCCGCTACGGAGCACAAGCTGAAGACGGAAAGTGGCGTCAAAGGCGCTTTCAAGAAAGATCAAGCTTGGCGATATGACGTTTCGGTGGAAATGACGGTGGGTGCCGTCGATCCGAATAGGCGTTTGAAAGGCGAAGCCAACGCCCGAGCCAGTCGGAAACGCACCGTGCCCAAAGATATTAATCTAAACGATCGCGAAGCCGTTTGGTTTGATATCATGGAACAGACCATGAAAACATTTGATCGCACGATGGAAGCGCAAATTCGCAAGAACCTATCGGCGTTCATTAGATCCTAACGCTTTGTTGGCCTTAAAAATTTTGTTAGAAGGACTGTCATGATCATACAGCAAGCCATAACCGAAAAGCTCCAAACTGCGTTGGTTCCCGCCCATTTGGATGTCATCAATGAAAGCCACATGCATAATGTGCCGCCGGGGTCGGAATCTCATTTCAAGGTCATCGTCGTGTGTGAACAATTTGAGGGCCAACCGCGCGTCAAACGCCATCAACACGTGAACGGTATTTTGCAAAAAGAATTACGTGACGATATTCACGCCCTTTCCATGATGACCTTGACGCCAGATGAATGGACGGCGCGCGGCGAACAAACCATGGAATCCCCGCTATGCCATGGATGAGGTGGTCCAAGGGTGGTGAATGGTCGTAATTTCGGTTATTTCCGCCAGAAGGATGGGACCAGTAACACTAGTACGGTAAACAGCTCCAATCGGCCCAACAACATGCCGAAGGACAACAACCATTTTGCAGCATCCGGCAAAGTGGCGAACGTGCCCGCGGGCCCAATGCGCGGGCCCAACCCCGGCCCCACATTTGAAATCGCCGTGGCGGCGCCGGATGCCGCCGTTAGGAAATCCAACCCCAGGAGCCCCAAACCCATCGCAATAACCGCAAAGGCCAGCGCGTAGAGAAAGAAAAACCCCATCACCGATTCGGTCACCGTTTCAGGTATCGGGCGGCGGTTGTAATAGGGAATGAACACGCCATGGGGCTGTAATAGGCGATACATCTGGTTTTTTGCCGTGGCGCACAGAACCTGAAACCGAAAAATTTTGATTCCGCATGTCGTTGATCCCGCACAACCGCCAACGAACATCAAGAAAAACAAAACGCTGACCGCAAACGGCCCCCAGGCGCTGTAGTCCTCGGTGGAGTATCCCGTGCCCGTGATGACGGACACTACGTTGAAAGCGACGCGGAAAAAATTCTTAAACACCTGGCCTTCAAGATCGCCCACCAGATAGAACCACATGGAGAGAACGGCGATAACGACCGTCGCCAGAAACCATCGCACCTGGCTATCGCGGATGAGTCGCAACGGCGCCCCGCGCAAGGCTTGCAAATACAACACAAACGGCATGCCGCCGATAAGCATGAACATCGTCGCTGTCGCATCAATGGCCGGGCTGTTGAAATATCCTACCGAGGCGTCATGGGTGGAAAATCCGCCTGTCGCGATCGTTGTCATCGCATGGGTGACGGCGTCGAATCCGGACATGCCGCCAGCCCAATACAACACGGCACATAAAACCGTTAACGCCACGTAAAGTACGCTGATATAGGTCACAATCTGCGTCGTGCGGGGCATGACTTTGTCGGACGTGTCGGACGATTCCATACGGAACAGCTGCATCCCGCCAACCTGTAAAAGCGGTAGAATGACGATGGCCATGGCGATAATGCCAATGCCCCCCAACCATTGCAGAAGGGCCCGCCACAGTAAAATACCCGGCGGCGTGGAATCGAGCCCCAGCATGACGGTCGACCCGGTTGTCGTCAGTCCGGACATCGCTTCAAAAAACGCATCGGTGTAGCTGAGCTGCAAATCGGCGAAGGCTAAGGGCAGGGCGGCGAAACTGGGGATCACCACCCATACGACAGTGGTCAGAACAAACGCCTGGCGAATAGAGATTTTTCGAACGTTGTCCCGGGTCATTAACACCAGCATGATGCCGATGAACAACGTCAACGCCGCCGCCAGCAAAAACACCTGCCAGTTCGGATTGCCGATGATGAGATCGAAAATGGCAGGCAAACACATGGCGACCGCCAAGGTCGACATTAAAACGCCTGTAATGAAAAGAACGGGTCGAAAATCTATCACGTCGGCCAACCGGCATTGTGGCGCACCATTAGGCGCATGATTGGCGGATCGGGCCAGTTTGTCCAGAGTTCCATTTTAGATTAATTTTGGTTGGGTGACGTGATTAACTGGCGCTGTTGACCGGGTTGCCAATCGCCGCCAGGAATTCCCGCCTTGTCGCGGAGTTATCGCGAAATGCGCCCAGCATCCGGCTGGTCACCATGGACACGCCGGGTTTATGAACGCCGCGCGTTGTCATGCATTGGTGTTGGGCGACGACGACTACCGCGACGCCTTTTGGTTTCAATACGGTTTCGATGGTATTGGCGATCTGGGCGGTCATTTTCTCCTGAATTTGCAAGCGCTTGGCATACGTGTCCACGACACGCGCCAGTTTGCTGATACCGACGACACGACGGTCGGGCAAGTATCCGATATGAACTTTTCCGATCACCGGCGCCATGTGGTGTTCACAATGCGATTCGAACCGGATATCGCGAAGCGCCACCATTTCGTCGTAGCCTTCGGTTTCTTCAAAGGTGCGTTCCAGTTCGGTGGTGGGATCTGTCGCATAGCCCGCAAAAAATTCTTCGTAGGATCGCGCGACGCGCGCAGGCGTATCGATTAATCCTTCGCGCGTTGGGTCGTCGCCGGACCAGCGCAGCAATGTCCGAACCGCATCTTCAGCTTCGGCTCTGGTGGGGCGGTCGCTCGGCGATATGCCTTCTGGTGGGGTCACGTTTTTCTCCCAATACACGCCCAGTCCGGGGCGTTGCCGGATTTAAAATTCGGCTAAAGCCGCACGAACCTTAATTTACGCTTTTCGGTTGATGCGGGCTATCCAGCGAAAATGCGGGAATTTCGACATCGAAGGAGCCGCCGTTCGGCACTTCCATCTGGTATGTGCCGGCCATGATGCCCGATGGCGTGGAAAGCGGCGTGCCGCTAGTGTATTCGAAACTTTCCCCCGGTGTCAGAACGGGCTGTTCGCCAATAACGCCGGGCCCCCGGACTTCCTGGGTATGACCTAACGCATCGGTAATGCGCCAATGGCGGGTCCTTAATTGCACGGTTTCGCCGCCAACATTTTCGATGCGGACATGATATGCCCACACGTAATGATCATCGATTGGCGACGATTGGTTCTCCAGATAATCCGGCTCCACCGTCACTTTTATGTCCCGCGTCAGCGCTTCGTACATTAAAATTCCGCCAATTCATTAATTATATCCTGTGCCCATTATATTAGGGTTTGGTTGCGTAAAGTCTAGTGGTCTGATCGAAACGCTTGGTTCCCAAGCCTTTCGATCAGACCACCAACCTGTTGATCAGGGGCGGCCAGGGGTGAATTGTTAAATCTCCGCACTGTCACTATTTTTTATATTGCTGGAAGGTTAGTTCAACCCGCCGATTGTCCTGATGGGCGACGTTATCACGGGTTGGCGTGCGCAATCAGCTTTCCCTCGCCGCGCTGACCGCAATCCGTTCTGGCACCATGGCCTCGGCGATCAACACGGCGCGCACTTCATCCGCGCGCGCCAAGGACAGCCGCACATTATGGG
>JAPKDL010000128.1 GCA_028822585.1 Alphaproteobacteria bacterium
GTTGCATAATCACGCTCCGAACCATGGCGTGCGGATCGCCAGATGTCGTCTTGAACGCCACATCGCTGGACATTTCGTCTGCGGTGCGCTCCGCCATGGCGTCAATAACTTCGTTGTCCATTTTCGCCCATGTGTCGCGCAACGTGGCGAAACGCGAAGACATCGACGCCGCCATCCGCAATGGTGCAGGCAAATGGGCGCAATGGTTCGAACATCTCAATGTGCCGCTCGAAAAAGCGGTACAGAAATTGACCTTTGAAACGACGAATTTCAATCTTGCCGCCGAAACCAAGGGATTGGGCATCGCTATCGTCGACCGGAAAATTGTGGAAGAGGGTGTCGAGTCCGGCCGATTGATGATTCTCTTCGAGTAGCCAATGCGACTGCCGGAATCCTACTTCCTGGTCTGTTCCGAACGTTAGGCGATAAAACCTAAAACGGCGCACTTCCGGGATTTGATTTTGAGCGAAAATCCCGAATAAACGCGGCTACCCCTCGCCTTCAAAACAAACATTTTCCAAGGCTTCCCCACGCGCTAAATGATCAACATTGCGCGCGACAAAGGACAGTCTACGGTCCCGCATCGCGTCGGAAGTGGCGCTGTTGTGCGGCGTCATGATGATGTTGTCAAGTTGATCGAACGGAAAATTCCAGGGGACACGGTCCAAATCACCCACTGTGGGATACCCATACCAAACGTCGATAATCGCACCGCCGATGCGCCGGTCCACTAAAGCTTGATATAGCGACTCCTCATGGATCACCATCCCGCGCCCCACATTGATGATCACGCCGGTCGGTTTCATTTTACCCAAACGCTCCGTGTCAAACATGGCACGGGTTTCCGGCGCCAGCGGCAATGTCAAAACCACATAGTCGCTTTCCCCCAAGAGACGATCCAATTCGTCCAGAGTTCCAAACCAATCCAACGGCGCAGGCGTTTCTCGGGCGGTGCGCGACACCGCCGTCACCCGCATGCCAAACGCCTTGGCCCGCGCAGCGACCTCCCACCCGATATGACCGTATCCGACAATGCCGACGGTCTTCCCATATAGCTCGCCGTGACTTACGCCGGTTCCCGGCAGCAGCCTGTTCCACCCCTTCTCTCGGAATTTCAGGTCAGAGGCGCGCATGCCGATTTCCCACTCCAGAAGACCCGCAATCACGTACTCCGCCATCGTTATTTCATGTTCGTAAGTGTTGCAGACCAGACAGCCTTTCGGCACTTTTTCGGGACGCAACCATTCAACGCCTGTGAACGGCACTTGGTACATTTTTAAATTAGGCGCCTTCGGCCAATCGCAACGAATGTTGCCGGCGATAATGGCGTCCGCCTCAACCACTTTTTCGGCGAATTGGGCCGGGTCATCGCCATCATTCCATGTCAAAATACGCCAGTCTGTCGTAAGTTGGTCCCGAAGTTCGGTTTCATGCCGGGCGCCCATATCGCCTGCAAGAAAGAGTGTCGGTTGCCCGTTTAAGTGTGGTTGAGTCATGCGTCCTCCGTTGAAAGATGACGGCAGCATAAAGTTGGATTTCAGCAGATGCCAACCAAGTTTCTGATTCCAATGATTGACAGCGCCCTAAACGCTGGCGATCATCCGGCCGAACGGAGATAAAATTGACAGCGAACGACGCGACTTTTAAATGGCCCGACGAGGGTCTGACCCGGATCCCATATTCGGTGTATCAGGACGCAGATGTCTACGCCGCCGAACAGGCGCGTATTTATCGCGGCCCGGTCTGGAATTTTCTTTGCCTCACCTGCGAACTGCCGAACCCCGGCGATTACCGCGTCACCCAGGTCGGTGAAACGCCCGTCATCGTCACCCGGGACAACGACCATGGCTTAAATGCATTCGTCAATCGGTGCGCCCATCGCGGGGCGCTGTTATGCCTGGATCAATGCGGTAACACCGACGCAATCACCTGCGTTTATCACGCCTGGCGATACACCCTAAAAGGGGAACTAGCGAGCGTCTCCTTTCACCGGGGCGTCAACCGGAAAGGCGGCATGCCGAATAGTTTCGATAAATCCAAACATGGCTTGGAAACACTGCGCGTCACGGAATTTTGCGGCCTGATCTTCGGCACGTTCGATCCAGAGACTCCAGATATCGAAGATTACCTTGGCCCCGAAATCGCCACGCGAATCAAACGCGTGCTGAAACGCCCGCAAACATTGCTGGGGGAAAACACACAAATCCTCGACAACAACTGGAAGCTCTATTTCGAGAACGTCAAGGATTCCTACCATGCGAGCCTGTTGCACCTGTTCTTCACCACGTTTCGAATCAATCGCTTAGGCCAAAAGGGCGGTGTGGTCGTCGATGAAAGTGGCGGACACCACGCCAGCTATTCGATCATGGATAAGAATTTGGACAATTCAAGCTACACCGACCAGAATATTCGTTCCGCCGATGATGGCGTCCAGCTCACCGACCCCTCAATGCTCGACTCGGTTGACGAAATTGGCGATGGCGTGACACTGCAAATTCTAACCGTCTTCCCCGGCCTCGTCGTCCAGCAAATACAAAACGCCATCGCCGTGCGCCAGGTGGTCCCCACCGGCGTGGAAAAAACGTTGCTCAACTGGCGCTATATCGGTTTTGCTGATGACGACGCGGACATGACCGAACGGCGTCTCAAACAGGCCAACCTTGTAGGTCCTGCGGGCTACGTCTCCTTGGAGGACGGAGCGGTTGGTGGCTTTGTACAACGCGGCATCGCCGGGAGTAGCGACGCAGTTGGAGTGGTTGAAATGGGCGGCGATGGCTTTGAAAGCCAGGACTTCCGGGCGACGGAAACCTCCGTGCGTGGTATGTGGCGCCGGTACCGCGATCTCATGGGATTCTAGAGCTATGAGCAGCGCCCACGACCTTCTGGAACAACGCCTGACGGCAAACGAACTGCAGGCCAACTACGCCGCGTGCATCGACGAAGACCGGCTAGAACAATGGCCCGACTTCTTCGTCGACGACTGCACCTACCGAATTACGCACGTTCGGGACTTTCAGGCGGGGCGACCCATGGGCGTCATCTACGCCACGTCGAAAGCCATGCTGCGTGACCGAATCACCTCATTACGGCAAGCCAATATTTATGAAAAACAACGCTACCGGCATGTCGTCAGTCCAACGCGGATCATCAGCCAAGAATCCGGCACCCTTAAAACAACAACAAGTTTTCTGCTGATCCGAATCATGGAAACCGGCGACACGACCATCTTCATGTCTGGCGTGTATCACGATGTTCTGATTCCGCAGGACGACGGCTGGGCGTTCAAGGAAAAAATTGTCGTCGCCGACAGCGCGGCAATTAACACGTTGCTGGCGATCCCCGTGTAAACTAGGAGGCCTAACCTCTCCACGACCCCCCCCCTTCCATCCTCAGCGCCGGCACCCCCAAGGGGGCGTGTGCGCCTGTATTGCCTGCAGCGGATTATATATTGCAGCGATGTTCGAAACGCTGGGACTCACCAAAATGGTTGAAGCGAAGGCCATCCACCCACCAAACGGCGCCAGGGTCATCGAGACTCTGGCCAGCGGCGACGGACACAACATCGAGTCCGCGCAAATTCTCGAAATCCGGCGGTTGGAAGACCAGGGCGTGATCCTGGCCAGCCCCCAGCCCCTTGGCGTTGAAATCAGCACGACCTATGGCGTCGCCGTATTGCGCGCCAATGCGACCTCCGACGACGCGGCGGCTTATGCGGAATTCCTGGCGTCGGATACCATCACGCAGCTGTTGAACGCCGCCGGGATTACGCGCCAATGACGCCTTTCGTGGGGCTGGACGCATCGGCGTAGAGTTTTTTGGGAATTCGACCTGCCTGAAACGCCAACCGACCCGCTTCCACGCCCCGACCCATGGCGTCCGCCATTTTAATCGGATCGCGCGCCCGGGCGATGGCCGAATTCAACAAAATGCCGTCGCACCCCAGTTCCATGGCGATGGCCGCATCCGACGCTGTGCCAATTCCCGCATCTACAATCACCGGCACCGACGCCTGATCGCAGATGATTTCCAGATTGTAAGGATTGCGCAAGCCCATGCCGGATCCTATCGGCGCACCCAACGGCATGACCGCAGCGCACCCAATATCCGCCAACTTGCGGCAGGTGATTGGATCGTCATTGCAATAAGGCAGCACGATAAAGCCGTCCTTGACCAATTCTTCCGCTGCGCTCAACAAATGCTCGACATCGGGAAACAGGGTTTCCTCGTCACCGATAACCTCCAGTTTGATCCAATTCGTACCAATTGCTTCACGCGCCAATTGCGCGGTTAAAACAGCGTCTCGGGCGGTGTAACATCCCGCCGTGTTGGGTAGGATATGGTACTTGTCCGCCAGCATATCGATCACGCTTTCCCCGCCGCCCTGGACGTTGATGCGCCGGATCGCCACTGTCACAACTTCGGAGCCTGACGCCGCGATGGAGTCCATCATGATCTGATGATTGGGATAAAGCGACGACCCGATCAGCAAGCGGCTGTCGAAGGATTTATCAGCAATGGTCAGCTTATCCGATGGTGTGATTTTAGACATGTCAGTTCACTCGTAATGTTTGATTTTTTAATTAACCGCCCGAAACCGGATTGACGATTTCTACATCGTCACCGTTCCCCAGAGACCGCGTTGTCCAATCGGCGCGCGGCGCTACCGCGCCATTCACCGCAACGGCAACAAAGCGCGCCGTATCATCCACGCCTTCCGAACGCAGCAACTCCATTATGGTCCCCGCATCAACGGTCCTGTCCTCCCCATTTATCCGCAGCTCCAAACTCATGCCCGTATTCCCGTCTCACTCTTTGTTTCATCATAAAACCGATTAATGCTAAACGGCGTCAACGCGGGATCCAATATTCCGTTTAAAATAAAGTCACTGACGCCATCAATGGTGATCGGTGCCAACAATATCCCATTGCGGTGATGCCCCGTCGCCATTACCAGTCCTTCAACCGAGGTTGGTCCCAAGATCGGCGCATCGTCGCGGCTGGTCGGGCGAAACCCGACCCACATTTCATCCAGTGGCAATTCCTCAATCTGCGGCAACGCCTCCCACGCCGCTTCCAACAACCGGAACACGCCGCCTGCAGTCATATCGGGGTCGAACCCTTTATCCTCAACCGTGGCACCCAGAATAAGATGTCCACTGCGTCGGGGCACGATATAGATGCCGGGGCCCCATACCACATGGTCCACAATGGGGGCACGAGGGTCCATGCGCAAACCCAGCATTTGGCCCTTCAAAGGGCGTACAGGGGGCCGCGCCATCGGCGGCAATCCATCGATATCGTACGACCAGGCCCCCGCCGCCATCAACACCACATCGGCGCGATAGGTGCCCGTCGCTGTTTCCACGCCTTTAACTTTATGACCTGAAATGTCGACTGCCGTCACCGGCGTGTCTTCATGAATAACCGCGCCCGCACCCCGGCAGGCTTTTTCCAGAGCGACAACCAGCTGCCGATTATCAACCTGATGGTCCAATGTGCTGTGGACAGCAGCGGTGACCCCCGGTGATAAATGCGGCTCCAACCGGCGCGCCTGCCCGCCTGTCATCCATTCGATGTCCAAGCCCTGTGTCTTTTGATAATCATAGGTAAAGCGCAAGGCCTCCGCGTCATCACGGTCGATGGCGACGACAATGGTGCCCTCGTCGCGATATCCCAGGTCAATTCCGGTATGCGCCGACAATTCCGTTGCGAAAGCAGGCCACTGTCGTTGGCTTTCAAGGTCTAGCGCCAGCAACATTTCTTCGCCCGATTCTGCTTCCACATTGGCGGCCAACATCCCCGCCGCCGCCCAGGAAGCGGATTTGCCGACCTTGTCGCGCTCGAACAGATCAACCGCACACCCCGCAGCGGCCAAACGCCACCCCACGCCCAACCCGCACAGCCCGCCGCCAATAATAGCGACGCTCGGCTTTGATTTAGATGGTCCGGTTAGTGACAATTTGCGCTCCCTTCGCTGGCATTATCCAGAGCAGGTTCATTGGGTATAATCTCAGCCGGTCCCTCCGGCACCCCAGTTAGCCACAATATTACGACACGGGTCGAAAATGCAATTGCGCATATTTTAACAGACGCTACGGTTGGGGGAATTCATACAGGTCAAAGTTTTTAAAACGCCTCGGAACAATAAATCTGTTCTTTTAATTAACTTGCTTCTGTATCCAAACTGGCCACCAAGGAAATATTTTCGGATGCGTGAAACGACTAAAAATGTACTGTTTATTACCGCTGATCAATGGCGAGGCGATTGTCTTTCCGTGCTTGGTCATCCCATGGTAAAAACACCGCATCTGGACGCGTTGGCGTCGGATGGCGCTTTGTTCCGTCGTCACTATGCGCAAGCGACATCGTGTGGTCCGTCACGCGCCAGTCTCTACACGGGCCTCTACCTGCACAATCACCGCGTGGTGGCGAATGGTGCGCCGCTGGATGATCGTCACGCAAACATTGCGATGGAGGCGCGCAAGGCCGGATACGACCCCGCCTTGTTTGGCTATACCGATATTGGCGTTGATCCGCGCGGGCGGGATACGGACGACCCTGAACTGGCGACGCGAGCCGGGTTATTACGAGGTATGAACCCGGTGGTCCGCATGGACAACGAACACGCGCCATGGGTCGCGGAATTGCGGCGCCGGGGCTATGACGTCGATGGGGTTGAAGACAACCACCGAATGCTGTTTTGGCCAAGCCGGAAAAGCGCCGGGTCGGGACACGGCAGCACCTTCACGCCCACCTGGTACAAGGCGGAAGACAGCGCGCCAACCTTTTTAACTAGCCAGGCAATCTCTTATATCGCTGACCGAAAGTCCTCTCCCTGGTTCGTCCACCTCTCCTATCGGTCGCCACACCCCCCCTTTATCGCGCCGGAACCTTATAATGCGCTCTACGACGCCACTGATGCGCCAATGCCGAATCGTCAGCCAACGCCAGAGGAAGAGGCTCGGCAGCACCCCTGGGCGCGCTTCTACCTTTCACACCAACTTGACGCACCATTTACCCAAGGTGCCCTGCTTAAAGATTATCTTGAAATAAAAGATCCCGAAATCCGCCAGATCAGGGCGACCTATTACGCCATGATCACGGAAATCGACGATCAGGTTGGCAAGCTCGTTGCACATTTAAAAGAGAGTGGGGAATGGGAAAATACCCTTATCGTCGTCACCTCGGACCATGGCGAGCATCTCGGCGATCATTGGATGATGTCGAAGTTCAGCTATTACGAACAAACCTTCTTTATTCCCCTCATCATCCGGGACCCAAGCGGCGCAAGTGGCCAAGATATCGATGCCTTTAGCGAAAATATCGACATTATGCCGACAATTCTGGATTGGCTGGACCAGGAAATACCTATCGCCTGCGACGGCGAGTCGTTGCTACCCTTCTGCCAGGGCCAACCTGTTGAGGATTGGCGAACCGAAGCCCATGCGGCGTTCGATTTTCGGCATTTCCCTGGGCTTGATGGTGGAAAGGTCTTGGGGCTGGCACCCGACCAATGCGCCGCCACGCTCCTCCGGGACAAACGGTACAAATATGTCCATTTCACCGGATTGCCACCGCTATTTTTCGACCTGGCAAACGACCCCCACGAATTCAACAATCTCGCCGACGACCCCGCCCATCACAGACTGGTGTTGGAATATGCGCAAAAAATGATGAGCTGGCGCATGAACCATGACGACCGAGCCCTCGCCAACACGCGCCTAGGGGCCGACGGCGTCCAAGAACATCGTCCACCCAGTCGACGACAAGCTTAAACCGAGGCTTTAGACTAGCCGTGTGCCACGAACGAGCGCACAGTAGAGCAAGCGGTATTGGCTGTGGTCGCAATCGAAGGCGGCCTTATGCATCGCGGAACGATTATCGACGGTGAGCATGTC